>DATHLO010000001.1:0-13941 GCA_035488075.1 Steroidobacteraceae bacterium
GTACTGAGGTTGTGCATGTCTCAGGATCGTGAACAAGTTGCGTTGGCTCGTCGCTTGCGTGGCGAAGGCCGTCTGCTACGCCACATAGCTGAAGAGTTGGGTGTCTGCGTGGGTACAGCCAGCGCCTGGACGCGCGGCGTACTGCCATACGGTACGCCGCCGCAAAGCATGCAGAAGCGCCAAGGCTTGCCTCTGCTGAAGCGTCTCTACCGTGAGGGTCAGTCAATTCCTGAGATCGCGGCATCGACGGGAATCCCAGCAACAACACTGTACGACTGGCGTCGTGAGATTGATCTGCCACGAAATCGTCGCTCGGTGTACGTGACGAGTGAGATGCGTCAGCGCACTCACAAGCAGTTCACGCGTGACCCGGACGGGGCACTGAAGCGTGAAGCAGTACGGCGCTACTCCGAGGGTGAAACAACAATCGAGATCGCTCGCTCCATGAAGGTCACCAGTGTCACGATTTGCGCCTGGCTGCGATCGGCAGGTATTACGCCACGACGAAGTCCGACGAGGGCTACGCGCGCGAAACTCCGCGCGGCGAATCTGGGAGCAAAGCGCTGGAACTGGAAGGGCGGGATTACACCCGAACGCCGTCGTTTGCGCGTTTCGTTGGATATGAAGATCGCGAGGGAAGACTGCTTCAACCGCGACAATTACACGTGCCGCAGTTGCGGCACGGTCGGTGGAAAGTTGAACGCCCACCACATCTGGCCGTTCCAACGCTTTCCCGAATGGAAGTACGAGGTGTGGAATCTTTTAACGCTGTGCAAGGGCTGTCATGACGCATTCCACAATGCGGCGGGCGGTGCTGTGCGCATAGCAATTGGCCCTTTCTTTGCGAACGCGGTCGGTGGCCTCGACACGGGTTCAGGACTCAGAACATGACCATCAAGATTGATCGAAAAATCGTCAAGTACGCGGTGCAGAAGCCGGACGAGAAGCTGGCGCAGAAGACGCCGGAGTCGAAGTCACAGCCGCAGTCGGCCGAGCCGGAGACGGTGCGCGACCGCAATGGCCATATGGCCAAAGTCATCCGGACGCACGAGAAGCTCGAGCGTCCGGAAGTGCTGATCGGCTCGACCTACAAGATCAAGACACCGATCTCCGATCACGCGATGTACGTGACCATCAACGACATCGTGCTGAACGAGGGCACCGAGTACGAACAGCGCCGGCCGTTTGAGATCTTCATCAACTCAAAGAACCTCGATCACTTTCAGTGGATCGTGGCGCTGACGCGCATCATCTCGGCGGTGTTCAGGAAGGGCGGCGACACCACCTTCCTCGTGGATGAGCTGAAGGCGGTGTTCGACCCGCGCGGCGGTTACTGGCAGCCGGGCGGCAAGTTCATGCCCTCGATCATTGCCGAGCTCGGCTACGTCATCGAGAAGCACCTGCAGACCATCGGGCTCATGCGCAAGACCCAGCTCGATGTGCACCAGCAGAAGCTCGTCGATCAGAAGCGCGCTGAGTTCGAGGCGCGCGCCAAGCAGGCGGATGCCTTTGCCAAGTCGCATTTCCCGGAAGGGGCGCAGCTGTGTGGCCGCTGTAGCACCGCGGCGGTCGTGATGCTGGATGGCTGCATGACGTGTCTGAACTGTGGCGATTCGAAGTGTGGGTAAGTCCTGATTTGATGACCAACGCGAACTGACAGACTCTGCTCTGACCCTTGAGGCAGCCTCCGGGCTGCCTCTTTTATTTTCGACACCCGCGCCGTACGCGCGCTTCAGCGCCCGGGGAGCTGCCACCCGAGCGCCGACTCAAGCTCAAGGCTCTTAGGCGCGGCCACGCCGCCGAAGTGGCGGTCGATCTCGATCAGGAGCTTCTGCGCCTCCGCCCGCCGCTCGCCGGCGATGAGCCTCGTCACCTCCTGCAGCTGTGCTGCGACCTTCTCCGCTATGGACGCACGGCAGGCGGTGAGTTTCCCGACCGCGGGGGCTGAGGGGTGGAGCAGGGCGTTCAGCGCCCGGCCGAAAGCGGCGGCATCGGCGACCGCGTGCGCCGCTGCGAGGGTGACTTGTGCTTCGGCGTCGAAGACACACCACTGATGCAGCGAGCGCAGACTGTCGGCGTCCATATTGAGGTGCTGCGTATCGTGTTCGCCGGTCACGTACACGAGCCGCGAGGACTCCTGGAATTGCTGCAGCAGCTGCGGCGATGGCGGCGAGGGCGGCCCGGCATCCAGCGGGTCGCTGCCGGCATTCAGGAGCGCCCCGTGGAAGAGGTCCGGGTACGCGAGCGCCAGACGCAGCGCGACGCGTGCGCCCCCGGAGAAGCCGCCTACGTAGACTTTTTGTGCATCCACCGGGTAGCGGCTCATGAGGTTGTAGGCCGCCAGGAGCGCAAGCGGCGCACGGCGCGTGAGGTCGTTGGCCTCATTGCCGCTGTTGCGGGCGCTGACGAAGATCACCCCATAGCGATCGAGCACCACCGCCCAGCCGGGCGGCAACCGCGCGTCCGGCCAGGGTGGGATGAACACCAGGAGTGCATAGCCATGCGCCGGCGCCACGCGCGGCACGTAGAGCGTGAATGCTTCCGCGGCAAGGTCGATCGACTGCTCGCGCAACTGCTGATGCGACTCCTGCAGCGTGCGCTCGATCTGTGCGGCCGCGAGCGGGCTCAGCAACCGGTGCACCACCTGCGCCTCGGATGCCAGGGGTGAGTATTCACCGAAGACCACGCCCTCCTGAAGTCCGGTGGCGCTTTGCGCGGCGGCACGCGCGCTCAGGAGGAGGGCGGCGAGCGTCGCAGCGCCGAGCGGGGCGTGCGTCTTCGGTGGCCTCGCCCGCGTGCGCTTCATGGCGGCGATATTGCCACTTGTCTCAGCGCGGCCGTTCGCTGAGGATTGCCGTGACCTTGGCGCGGGCAAAAAAAAACCCCGCCGGAGGCGGGGTGTCGGTCGCTTGCTTGTGTGTGGAGGAGTGTCTTCTCGTTATTGTTATCTGGTTGGCGCGGTGCCCGATGAGCCTTCGAGGCCACATCCGACTTGCGCTCTTGTTTCGGTTATCCCGTGCTCTGGCTTCCTTCCCGGCGGTAAATGCCGTCGGTGATCCAGATATGAGCAACACTCATGCCAATACCTGAGCGGCTCGGGGGCCGGGCGCTGGTTCGCTCCGCGACCCCCTGCAACTGTGACGCAGTGCGCATTTCGGTCCGCCGCGGGGCTGTTTTCGAGGGCACGCGAGCGACCCGGAGAAGCCCTCTCGTGCGGACTTTTCAGTCATAGTGTCAAAATATCCGACGCAATTCTCCGCTACGCTGGTCGCCCCTGGGACGCGCAATGTCCCGCAAGCCCTTGAACTGATGCAGGAACCCGGATCTTTCCCCTGGTGTAAATGAACCCGACAGGACCTCTAAGACACTTTTCACGCCCGTGGGCCCTGTGGGCCTTCGTCTTGATCAGCGCGTTCACGCTGCGCCCGCTCCTCGCCGCCGACGACCCCATGCCGCGGCCGCCGGAGCTTGAGCGCGACGTGCAGTTCTGGATCCGCGTCTATACGCAGATCGACACCAACTCCGGCTTCCTGCACGACCAGTACAACCTCGGCGTCGTGTACCAGGCCCTGCACTTCGCCCCGGATGCTGCCTCGCACGAGCGCCAGCGCCAGGTGGACCAGGCGCGCGAGGCGCTCGGCGCGGCGTTGCGCCGCATCGCCGACGCGGGCGATGCGCCGCTGTCGCCCGAGGATCAGCGCATCAAGGAGCTGTGGGGCCCGGAAGGAACCCCCGCGCGGCTGCGCGCCGCGGTCGATGACGTGCGCTTCCAGCTCGGGCAGGCGGATCGCTTCCGCGCCGGGCTCATCCGCTCGGGCGCCTGGGAGACGCACATCGCCGAGACGCTCGCCAATCTGGGCCTGCCCGCGCAACTGGCGGTGCTGCCGCACGTGGAATCCTCCTTCAACCCGGCGGCCTATTCGAAGGTCGGGGCGGCGGGCCTGTGGCAGTTCATGCGCTCCACCGGGCGGCGCTACATGCGCATCGACGGCGCGGTCGACGACCGGCTCGATCCGTTCCGCTCCACGGAAGCCGCCGCGCAGCTGCTCGCGTACAACTACCGCCTGCTCGGCACCTGGCCGCTCGCACTCACCGCCTACAACCACGGCACCGCCGGTATGCTGCGCGCCAAGGACAGCCTCGGCACCGATGACATCGTGAAGATCGTGCGCGGCTACAACGGCCGCACTTTCGGCTTCGCCTCGCGCAACTTCTACGTCTCCTTCCTCGCCGCGCTCGACATCGACCGCAATCCGGAGAAGTACTTCGGGCCCCTGCAGAAGGAGAGCGAGGCGCGCTTTCGCGAAGTACCGCTGCCCGCCTACGTCTCGGTCTCGGCGCTCGCGCACGCGCTGAAGATCGACAGCGGCGAGCTGCACGCGCTCAATCCCGCGCTGCTGCCGCCGGTGTGGAGCGGGCAGCAGCGCGTGCCCAAGAACTATCGGCTGCGCCTGCCGCTCTCGGAGCAGCCCTGGACGAGCGAGCTTCTGGCGCAGCGCCTGAGCCCGGGGGACATGTTTTCCGGACAGCGCGGACCGCGCCGCTACAAGACGCAGACGGGTGACACGCTGGTCAGCGTTGCCGCGCTCTACGACGTGCCGGTCGAAGTGCTCGCGCGCACCAATCACCTGCGCACCAGTGCGCGCCTGTCTCCCGGGCGGGTGCTCACCCTGCCGGAGCCGCCCGCGCCGACGCTCGCCACGGCCGCCGCCGCCGCGTCGCCGACGCCGACGGCCCCCGTGGCGCCGGCCGCTGCGCAGGTGGCCGCCACCCTCGCGCCGCCCTCCGCGGGCGGTGCGGTCACGCCGGACGTCGCCGTGCGCGAGAGCGCCGAGGATGCCGCGGCCGTCGCGGCCGCGGCGCGACCGAAGCGCTACGCAACCATCACGATCGAACCGGTTTCGGCTGATCAGGCAGAAGCCATCGGTCCGTCCCTCGGTCCGGGGGCTGATGCCGAGCAGAGCGCCGATCCGACCGACTACACGGTGGCCAAGGACGACACCATCCGCATCGCGGCCGATGAGACCCTCGGCCACTACGCCGACTGGCTCGGTGTGGGCACACAGCACCTGCGTGATCTGAACCACCTCGGTGCCAAGCGGGCGCTCAGGATCGGCGAGCGCCTGCATCTCGACTTCCGCAAAGTGAACACCGAGACGTTTGAGAGCCGCCGCCGCGAGTTCCACCGCGCGCTGCAGGCGGGCTACTTCGCTTCCCACCGCATCCTCGGCACCGAGGTCTACATCGCCCGCTCCGGGGATTCCTTGTGGACGCTCACGCAGCGTGCCAAGGCGCAACTGCCGCTGTGGCTGCTGCAGCAATACAACCCCGAAGTGGATTTCGCGGACCTGCGCCCCGGCACGCAGATCGTGATGCCGCGCGTGGAGGAGGTGGAGGGCAATGGCTGATTGCGCGTCAGGCGTCACTGACCCCAAGCGTGTGACGGACGCACATGCCCGGGGGCGGCATTGATGTCTATAATGTCCGTGCTGATGCGGAACATCATGTCTTTCAGGATCTTAGCGTTGCTCCTGGGCCTGGGCGGCCTTGCAGGGGCGGTGCGCGCCGACGGTCTGCCCGAGACGCAGCCGGCGATGCTCACGGCGCCCGCGAGCGAGCAGCTGCCGGTCGTCGACCGCGTCATCGTGCGCAAGTCCCAGCGGCGCCTCATTCTCATGCACGGCGGCAACCTCGTGCGCTCCTACCACGTGCAGCTCGGACTGAATCCGGTGGGCCAGAAGGAGCGCTCGGGCGACTTTCGCACCCCCGAGGGCACCTATCGCCTCGAGCGCCGCAATCCGCGCAGTGATTTCTTCCTCTCGCTCAAGGTCTCCTACCCGAACCCCGAAGACCTGCGCCGCGCGCACGCGCATCACTGGGACACCGGCGGCTCGATCATGATTCACGGGCTGCCGAATTCGCTGCGGCACGAGGCGGACTACTACGAGTCGCACGACTGGACGGACGGGTGCACCGCCGTCTCCAACGCCGACATGGTCGAGATCTGGATGCTGGTGCCGGACGACGTTCCGATCGACATCCTGCCGTAGCATCTTTCCGTGGCCAGCGAGTTTTCAGGATTCGTCGACGCGCGCGTCGGTCCGCGCGGCAGTCTCGAGAATCTCTCCCAGAGCGAGATCGATAAGCTCCTCGACACGGGCCAGGGCGGCCTGTATCCGCTTTCCGCCGCTGCGCACTCGCGGTACTGAACTCCGGCGCGCCCACCGACAACGCCAAGGAGATCTTCGACCGCTACCGCGACTTCCAGATCCGCATCCTGCGCCACCCCTGGGGGGTGAAGCTCGAGATCCAGAACGCACCAGCCGCCGCCTTCGTCGACGGGCAGATGATCCGCGGCATCAAGGAGCACCTGTTCGCCGTGCTGCGCGACGTGGTGTTCATCTCCAACGAGATCATCGACAGCGGCCGCTTCGACCTCACCGATTCCGCCTCGATCACGAACGCGGTGTTCCACGTGCTGCGCAACGCGCACCTGCTCGACTACAAGGCGCGCCCCAACCTCGTGGTGTGCTGGGGCGGGCACTCGATCAACGCAGCCGAGTACCAGTACACCAAGAACGTGGGCTACGAGCTCGGCCTGCGCAGCCTCGATGTGTGCACCGGCTGCGGGCCGGGCGCCATGAAGGGGCCCATGAAGGGCGCCACCATCGGTCACGCCAAGCAGCGCATCCAGCACGGCCGTTACATCGGCATCACCGAGCCGGGCATCATCGCCGCCGAGCCGCCGAACCCGATCGTGACGCAGCTGGCGATCATGCCGGACATCGAAAAGCGCCTGGAGGCCTTCGTGCGCCTGGGGCACGGCATCGTGGTCTTCCCCGGGGGCGCGGGGACCGCCGAAGAGATCCTCTATCTCAGCGGGATCCTGCTGGATCCGGCCAATCGCGCTCAGCCCTTCCCGATCGTGCTGACCGGTCCGAAGGAGAGCGCGGCCTATTTCGAGCACATCGCCCGCTTTCTTTCCGGCACCTTAGGGGACGAGGCGCTGCGGCACCTCACGGTGATCATCGATGATCCCCCCGAGGTCGCCCGGCGCATGGTGCGGGGCATGGATGCGGTGCGCGAGTTCCGCCGCAAGGCGAGTGACTCGTACAACTTCAACTGGCTGCTCTCGGTGCCGGCGGAGTTCCAGCGCCCCTTCGAGGTCACGCACGCCTCGATGCGGGAGCTGAACCTCAGGCGTGCGCAGCCGGTGCACGAACTCGCCGCCAACCTGCGGCGGGCGTTCTCCGGGATCGTCACCGGCAACGTCAAAGCTGGCGGCATCCAGGCGATCGAGACGCTCGGCCCCTACGAACTCGCCGGCGACCCCGCGATCATGCGCAGCCTCGATGAACTGCTCGCCGCCTTCGTCGCACAGCAGCGCATGCGTTTGCCCGGCAGCATCTACCGTCCGGTCTACCGCCTGGTCGCCTGAAGCGGGCACGGTGACATAACGTTCTTGCGCGCCGCACACTTTGCGCGCGCCTTGCACAAGATGCGTCGCGCCGTCACGCGGTAGGCGACCTGCCTGTGAACCAGTTCCTGCGGCCGCACTAGCGAAGACGTACGCTCGTTCTCAGACATCAGGAGCTTCGCAATGAGCTCGAGTGACAGGGGGCGAGACGATCTGCCCGGTGCGCCCGGAGCGCCGCGCGAACCGGCACCCAACGCCAACGCGCCGGGTGGGGCGGATGCGTACGCCAACTGGCTGGACCGCATGCAGCGCGCACGTGCCCGGCAGGCCGCGATCACGCGCAATCTGTACACCTGGTCGAACTACAAGAGCTGGGCCGAACAGGTGCGCGGCTCCTGGGACGCCAACGACACCAGCGCCGGCACGGGCGCCGCCAATAAGCCGAAGAAATAGCGCCTTCGCGCCCGAGGCTGAGGGAAGCCTCAAGACCGCACCCGGCGCCCTGGCGCCACTCACAGACCCTTTGAGAACCGAATAGGCCCCGCGGTGGGCCTTCAGGCGTTAGACACGGCTGCCGGCAGCGGTGGCAGTTCCGCCAGCGCCTTCTCCAGCACCGGATGGGTGTCGGTGCCTGAGCCCGGGATTACCGGCCCCGCCGTCTCCCCGCCGCCCGCAGGGGCCGTTCCCGGGGGTTTCGCGGCCGGTCGCGGGCGCGCCAGCCACTCCACCAGCGGCGCCCACTGCTCGGTGTCGTCGTGGGCGACGTAGCTCTTCATCTCGTGCACGCCGATGCCGAGTTCGGCGGCGCGCACGTAGTTCTGCGAATCCCGCAGCGTGGCCACGATCGGGATGCCGAGCGTGTGCAGGAAGCGGATGAGGGACTGGTAGGTGAGGGTGTTGCGGCGCACGCGGTTCGCGATGACGCCGATGCGGTCATCCTCGCGGCGGATCTTCGCCACCAGGAGCAGATCGCGGATGCAGCGCGAGCAGGTGTGGATGTCGATGTCGGAGGGCAGCACCGGCACGATGATCTTGGCGGCATCGCGCACCATGTCCGGCAACTGCCCCGGCGTTAACGCCGCCGGCGTGTCCACGATGAGGTGCGAGGAATTTTCCGGTGGCCGCAATTGGAACGCCCGCGTGGTGCGGGTGTCTTTCTCATACGCGGCGATGACGTGAACGGTGGCCTGGGTGGCCTTGCGTTTGCGCACCCAGCGCACGGAGGACCCCTGAGGGTCATAATCCATGAGGACCGGAGTATGCCCGCGCGAAGCCAGATAGCTCGCCAGATTGATCGCGATGGTCGTCTTGCCGGACCCGCCCTTGGGGTTCAGGACGACAATGCGCTGCATGATGCCCTTGTGCTGTCGCGCCTGCGTGACGCGGGTCGCAGCCAAGCCTACGCACGCCCATTAAGTCCTGCAAGCCAAAGCGCGAGTGTGAGGATGCGCACGCCGCCTCGGCGCACGCGCCCGTAAAGTTATCACCGCAATGGAAGAATCTTTTCTGCAGCTGTGGGATGAATTGGACGATGTCCTGTGCGCCTGTCGCCACCTGGCGACCTGGGCGGCCGATGAGACACTCGCCAGCGCCGCCCCTTTCATCGCAGCCCTCTTGGGCGGGGCGGCGACCCTGCTGCTCGCGCACCCGCAGCTCGTGAGCCTCGCCGGCTGAAGGCTCGCTGAAGCCCCCGTCCGCGTGCGCAGCGCTTGAAAAGCGCGCGCGGATTCCCCAGATCGCTGATCCTTGTGGTCCCTTTCCCGGGCCCTAGGATTTATCGAGCCATGGCCGAAGAAACCCAAAAGAGCGCCGACGGCGCGAGTGCGCGCGAGACCCACGGCTTTCAGGCCGAGGTGCGTGAGCTCTTGAAGCTCATGATCCACTCGCTCTACAGCCACCGGGAGATCTTCCTGCGTGAGCTCATCTCCAACGCCTCCGATGCCTGCGACCGGCTGCGTTTCGCCGCCATCGCGCAGCCGGACCTTCTCGGTGAAGACCCGGAGCTCTCGATCCGCATCGATACGGACCCCGCCGCCGGCACGGTGACGGTCACCGACAACGGCATCGGCATGAGCCGCGAGGAGGCGATCGCCAATCTGGGCACCATCGCGCGCTCGGGCACCGCGGAGTTCTTCCGTTCCCTCTCCGGGGATGAGCAGAAGGCCTCTGCCCTCATCGGCCAGTTCGGGGTGGGCTTCTATTCGGCTTTCATCGTGTCCGAACGCGTCGAGGTGCGATCGCGCAAGGCGGGGCAGCCGGCGGGGGCGGGCGTGCGCTGGGAGTCCGGGGCGGACGGGGAGTTCACCGTCGAGACCATCACCCAGGCAGCGCGCGGCACCTCCGTGACGCTGCACCTGAAGGCCGATGCCAAGGAGTTCGCCGACCCGTTCCGGCTGCGCGCGCTCATCCGCCGCTATTCGGATCACATCGGTTTCCCGGTGCGCATGCCCAAGGAAGGCGAGGCCTCGATCGAGTACGAGGTGGTGAACCAGGCGAAGGCGTTGTGGACGCTGCCGCGCACCGAGATCAAGGACGAGGAGTACAAGGAGTTCTACCAGTACCTCGCGCACGACTTCACCGACCCGCTGGCGTGGAGCCATAACCGCGTGGAGGGCAAACGCGAGTACACGAGCCTGCTGTACATCCCCGCCCGGGCGCCCTTTGACCTGTGGCAGCGCGATGCGGCCCGGGGGCTGAAGCTGTACGTGCGGCGCGTGTTCATCATGGACGACGCCGAGCAGTTCCTGCCGCTGTACCTGAGGTTCGTGAAGGGCGTGGTCGATTCCAGCGACCTGCCGCTGAACGTCTCGCGCGAGCTGCTACAGCAGGAGCCGCAGGTGGAGGCGATCCGCAACAGCCTCACCAAGCGTGTGCTCGATCTGCTCTCGCGCCTCGCCAAGGAGGAGCCGGAGAAATACGCCACCTTCTGGAAGGAATTCGGCACGGTGCTCAAGGAGGGCGTCGTGCAGGATCAGGCCAACCAGGCCCCGATCCTCGCGTTGCTGCGCTTTGCCAGCACCCACCAGGCCGAGGACACCCCCACGGTGAGTCTTGCGGACTACGTCGCGCGCCTGCAGGCCGGCCAGGACCGCATCTACTACGTGGTCGCCGAGAGCGTGGCGGCAGCGCGCGGCCACCCGGCTATCGAGCGGCTCAAGGAGCGCGGCCTTGAGGTGCTGCTGCTGTCCGAGCGCATCGACGAGTGGATGATGGGGCAGCTGCGGGAGTTCGAGGGCAAGCGCTTCAAGGACGCCTCGCGCGGTGAACTTGAGCTCGGAGGCTTGAGCAGCGAGGCCGACAAGAAGCAGCACGACGCGGAGCTCAAGGAGAGCAAGGGGCTGCTGAAGCGCGTCAAGGACTCCCTGGGGGCGCGTGTGACCGAGGTACGCGTGAGCGAGCGCCTGAAGGACTCCCCTGCCTGTCTTGTCATCGGCGAGCACGATATCGGTGAGCAGATGCGGCGGCTCCTCGCGGCCGCGGGCCAGAAGCCCCCCGAGGCGCACCCCGTGCTCGAGCTCAATGTCACGCACCCGCTCGTGAAGTACCTCGACGCCGTCACCGATGCGGGCGAGTTCAGCGAGCTCGCGCAGCTCATGTATGAGCAGGCCGCGCTCGCCGAAGGCACCCAGCTCAGCAACCCTCCCGAGTACGTGGCGCGCCTCAACCGCGTGCTCGTGCGCCTCGCGGGCAGCCGCGGCGCGCCGGCTTAGACGTGCAGGCTCCGCGGGCCGAGCGTCTGAGCATCGCAGGTCCCGCCGGGGGGCTGCAGGCGCTCATCGAGACCCCGGCGCCCGAGGCGGACACCGCAGCCCCGGTCAGCGCGTTCGCGGTCGTGTGTCATCCGCATCCGCTCTTTGGCGGCACGATGGACAACAAGGTCGTGTACACCGTGGCGCGTGCATTCGAGCAGTTGCATTCTCCCGCCATCCGTTTCAATTTCCGCGGCGTCGGTGCGAGCGCGGGCGTCTACGACGAGGGGCGCGGGGAAACTCAGGATGCGCTCGCGGTGATCGCTTACGGGCGCCGCCGCTGGCCGCAGGCGGCGCTGTGGCTCGCCGGCTTCTCCTTCGGCGGCGCGGTGGCGCTGCAGGCGGCCGCCACGGCTGCCCCGCAGCGCCTGGTGCTCATCGCGCCGGGCATCACCACGATCGACATCACGCGCGCACCGCCGCCGCAGTGCCCGTGGCTCATCGTGCAGGGCGATGCGGACGAGGTCGTGCCCGCAGACCGCGTGCTCGGCTGGGCCGCCACGGTCAAACCGGCGCCGCAGATTCGGGTGCTGCCCGGGGCGGGGCACTTCTTCCACGGGCGCACCCTTGAGCTGCGCGACGCGGTGCTCGGCTTCATGTCAGCCTGAAAATCCGCGCCTTTCCTAACTCGCACAAACAGCAAGGCCCGGCCGGGGCGTGCCCCGGCCGGGCCTGCGGTGCGCTTTAGGCGCGCGTGTTAGACCGAATCTTAAGAGTTGACCATCGCCTTGAGGCTCTTAAGCGGCATGACGCGGACCTTCTTGCTCGCCGGCTTTGCCTTGAACATCATCTTCTCGCCGGTGAACGGGTTGACGCCTTCGCGGGCCTTGGTCGCAGGCTTCTTCACGACCTTCATCTTCAGTAAGCCCGGCATCGTGAACAGACCGTTACCGCGCAGGCTCTTCTTGATAACGCCGCCCAGCGAATCGAAGACGCTGCCGACTTGCTTGCGGGAGAGCCCCGTGTCTTTAGAGATGTGTGTTAGGACTTCCGACTTGGTCGGTGCGCCACCCTTTTTCGCCATTTTGCGCTACTCCTCGAAAATTTAGTTTGCGTTTACGCGGTGTCAGCAGCCGCGCGATGAGAATCGGCGCGGAAAATAGCACATGCGCACACTTTCGCAAGATCTTTTTTTCATCCGGGTGTTGCGAAAGTGCCCTTTTTTTCAGAGTTTTCGCACTGCACGAGTCTTGCATCCGGAGCGCTAACGTGACAGGCCTGCGGATGTTCCACGTGCAGCAATGCTTCGATTCTCGTTGTGAAGTCAGCGCTAAGCGTGTGTTTCGACACACACATCAACGCGGCGCTGCCGCACCGCTTGCGCCCCGCGGCGCGGTTTTTTGCGGCTTTTTCAGCGCAGCAGGATGAGCAGCGCCTGGATGATGATGCCCGCCCACAACGGCGACAGATCCAGTCCCGCCACCGCCGGCAGGATGCGCCGGATCGGCCGCAGCACCGGTTCGCACAGCGAGCTCAAGAGCGACTGCAGCGGCGAGTAGCCGCCCGGTGCGATGAGGCTCAAGAGCGCATACAGCACGATCGCGTAGAAATAAGTCCACAAGAGCGTACGGGCGATCTCGGTGAGCACCGCGCTCAGCCACACGAGCGGTGCCTCCTCGAGGCTCACGCCGCTCAGCGCAAGGAGCGATGCGACCTTGATGCTCGCCACCAGAATGACCGCGACCACGGAGGCGGTGTCGATCTTGCCCACCGGCGGCAGCACGCGCCGCAGCGGCAGGATCAGAGGATTGGTGAGGCGCACCACCGCCTGGCACAGCGGGTTCCTGAAATCCGCCCGGGTGAGCTGCAACAGCAGCCGCACCATCACCACGAACAGCGCCAGCCACAGGAGGGTGTCGATGATGTAAGTGATCGCGCTCATAGGAGTTTCGCCTGCAGCATCAGCTCTTGGGAGGGGCGGCGAGTTCGCGCCCGCGCGCCGCGGCGGCCGCGAGTGCCTGGGCGACAAGGGTGCGCAGTCCGCCGCCTTCAAGGACGCGCAGCGCCGCCTCCGTGGTGCCGCCGCGGGAGGCCACCTCGGCGCGCAGCCGCGCGAGATCCTGATCGGCCGCGTGGGCCATGAGGCCCGAGCCGTAGAGCGTCGCCACGGCGAGGCGCTGCGCGGTGGCGTGCTCAAGACCGAGCTGCGTCGCCGCCTCCGCCATGCACTCGGCCAGGAGGAAGAAATACGCAGGTCCGCTGCCCGAGAGCGCGGTCACCACATCGAGCATGTCTTCGGTGGGCACCCACACCACCTCGCCCAGGGCTTTGAGGATCTCCTCCGCGGTGCTGCGCTGCGCCGGCAGCACCTTCAGCGGCGCATACAGGCCCGTGATGCCCGCGCCAAGAAGCGCCGGACGGTTTGGCATCGCGCGCATCACCGGCACGGCGCTACCGGCCCAGGCTTCCAGATCCCTGACACGGGTGCCGGCGCACACTGAGATGAGCAGCGCACGCGCGCCTGTGAGGGCTGCCGCCAGGGGTTGCACCACCGCCTGCGCGTCCTGGGGCTTCACGGCGAGCACGACGACGCTCGCACCGCTCACCGCTGCCTCGTTGTCCGCGCTCGCACTGATGCCCAGTTCGCGCACCAGCGTGGCGCGCGCGGACGGCTCGTCCTCACCCACGCTGATGAGTTCGGCGCGCGTGCCCGCGCGCAGCAGCCCGCTGATGAGTGCGCGCCCCATGTTGCCGGCGCCGAGTATGCACAAACGTCTGGTGGTCATGACGCAGGGCACTATTGTACGGATCTGGGGCCGAACAACACGGTGCCGA
>DATHLO010000002.1:0-4493 GCA_035488075.1 Steroidobacteraceae bacterium
AGATCTACGACGATCTGCTCAAGCCCTATCCCAACGCCAGCATCGAGAGCGCGGATGCGATGCTCAAGGCGCAGAAGTGGGACGCGCTGCGCATGGCTCACTCGGCGGAGAGCTTCTACACCTCGCTCGGTTTCCCGCCGCTGCCCAAGACCTTCTGGGAGCGCTCGATGCTCACGCGCCCGCGCGATCGCGAGGTCCTGTGTCACGCGAGCGCCTGGGACATGTCCCCCGGCACCGATGTGCGCGTGAAGGCGTGTCTTGAGCCGACCGAGGAGGACCTGTACACGATCTATCACGAGCTCGGCCACGACTACTATTTCCTCAGCTACGCCAAGCAACCGTACCTGTTCCGCGACGGCGCCAACGACGGCTTCCACGAGGCGATCGGTGACACGGTGAACCTGTCGGTGACGCCGGCGTATCTGGCGAGGATCGGCCTCATCCACGCGGTGAAGCCGAGCCGCGAGGCGCTCATCAACCAGCAGATGAAGATGGCACTGGACAAGATCGCCTTCCTGCCCTTCGGGCGTCTCATCGATCAGTGGCGCTGGAAGGTGTTCTCAGGGGAGATCACCCCTGCGAACTACAACGCGAGCTGGTGGGAGCTGCGCCGCCGCTACCAGGGCATCGCCCCGCCGGTGCCGCGTACTGAAGCGGACTTCGACCCGGGCGCGAAGTACCACATCCCGGCGAACACGCCCTACACGCGTTACTTCCTCTCCTTCATCCTGCAGTTCCAGTTCCACAAGGCGCTGTGCGCGGCCGCCGGCAACAAGGCACCGCTGTACGAGTGCTCCAACTTCGACAGCAAGGCGGCGGGTGAGAAATTCCAGGCCATGCTCGCGCAGGGCGCCGCCGCACCCTGGCAGGACACGCTCGAGAAGCTCACCGGCACGCGCCAGATCGATGCGAGCGCCATCACCGAGTATTTTCAGCCCCTCATGCAGTGGCTGAGCGAGGAGAACAAGGGCCAGCAGTGCGGCTGGTAAGCGCAGCTACTGCGGCGCCCTGGCATCCTCGGCCACCTTGACCGCGGACACCCAGTACTCGGTTTCGGCGAAGCAGGAGTTCGGGATCCACTTGTGCTGCTCGTAGTGCAGCACCAGACGCTTACCCAGATCGGCGTTGATCTGCGCGGCCACGGCCGGATCGGGCACGGTGAAGGCGAATTTCTCCGCCACCGTGCCCGGCATCGTCACCATCGCCATCTCACCTTCCCAGGTCTTGCACAGCCAGCCGCGGCGCGAGAACTTCTGCACGTAACCGGCGCGCTCGCCGTCGGAGTAAACCCAGTGCAGGCTCAGCCACGTAATGCCCGCGAGCACCAGCACGCACACCACGAGTATGACGCCGAGAAATTTGAGCACCGGGCGCGAGCGCTTCTTCACTTGGGTATTCATCGGTCACCTTTCACCCCGGCGGCGCCGGCGGCGGCTTGGCAGCCGCTGTTGTTCAGACCAAGCATACCGCGTGCGCGCGCCCGGGAGGCAGCTGCTGAACCGGCAGCCGTGCGCACCGGGCGCGCACGCGAGCGCCCGCGCGGCTAAGATGCCCGCCTATGCAATTGCAGCCGTTGGCCGGGCGCACCGTGGCGGTCCCGGAGAGCCGCGAGCTTGAGGTGTTCGCCACGCTCCTCGAGCGCCGCGGCGCAACCGTGCTGCGCTGCCCGCTGGTCGCCATCCGCGACGCCCCCGACTCCGCCCCGCTGCTCGCCTTCGCCCGGCAGCTTGCCGCGGGCGCCTTCGATGACCTGATCCTGACTACCGGCGAGGGCCTGCGACGGCTCATGGGCTGCATCGAGCGCGAGGCGCCGGCGCTGCGCGAGGCATTTCTCACCCAGCTGGCACGGCTGCGGAAGATCACGCGCGGCCCGAAGCCGGCGCGCGCGCTGCGCGAGCTTGCGCTCACGGCCGACCTCGCCGCGGTGCAGCCGACCACCGCCGGCATCATCCAGACTCTGAAGGACGAGAAGCTCACCGGACGGCGCATCGCGGTGCAGCTGTACGGCACCGAGCCGAACGTGCCGCTCATGCAGTTCCTGCGGCAGGCGGGCGCGACGGTGACGACGGTGGCGCCGTACGTGTACGCGGATGCCGCCGATGATGCCGCGGTGCTTACGCTCCTTGAGCGTCTCGGCGCGGGAGAAGTCGACGCCATCGCCTTCACCAGCACCCCGCAGGTCGAGCGGCTGTTCGCCGTGGCGCCGGCCGCCAAGGTGTGCGAGTCACTCGGGCACACGCTGGTGGCGGCGGTAGGCCCGGTGGTCGCCGCCACGCTGCGCCGCCACGGCGTCGAGGCGCATCTGATGCCCGAAGAGGCGTTTTTCCTCAAGCCCCTGACCACGGCGCTCGAAGAGGCGCTGCGCACGCGCGCTTAAAGAGCTCACCGGCCTCGCAGTTCCCGATGCCCGCGACGGCAACGATCGGCTGGCGGTGCGGGGGCGATGTCTGCGAGCATGCGCCTGACGCGCCGGGGGTTGTTGGCGCTCTGACCTGGAGAAAAGAACGATATGAACGAATCACAGGCCGAGCTGACACTGCGCTCGCTGATCCTGGGTGTCATCATCACGCTGCTGTTCACCGCGGCGAACGTCTACTTCGGGCTCAAGGCCGGGCTCACCTTTGCCACCTCGATACCGGCCGCCGTGATCTCGATGGCCGTGCTGCGCGCGCTGCGCGGCACCTCGATTCGCGAGAACAACATCGTGCAGACGGTCGCCTCCGCGGCCGGCACCATCTCGTCCATCATCTTCGTGCTGCCGGGCATGGTCATGATCGGCTGGTGGACCGGCTTTCCGTACTGGGTCTCGTTCGCCATCTGCGCCCTGGGCGGGATCCTGGGCGTCATGTACTCGATTCCGCTGCGCCGGGCGCTCGTGTCGCAGTCGGATCTGCCCTATCCGGAAGGCGTGGCCTGCGCCGAGGTGCTCAAGGTGGGCAGCGGCGAGCACGCCTCGGGGATTGAAGAGAGCCGCGCGGGCCTGAGTGCGCTCCTGTGGGGCTCGGTGGTCGCCGGCACCTTCTCCCTGATCACCGCGACGCGGATCCTGGCGAGTGACGTCGCCCGTAACTTCCGCGTGGGCGAGCGCGGCGTCACCGGCTACGACTTCCTGCTGTCGTTTGCCCTCTTTGGCGTCGGTCACCTCGTGGGCTTGTCATGCGGTCTCGCGATGCTCGTGGGCGCGCTGATCGCCTGGGGGTGGGGCGTGCCGCATTTCTCCGCGCTGTCGGCGACCGATGCGAACCTCGCCGCCTCGGCGCTCGACGCCCTGGCCCATGACACCTGGAGTCATAAGGTGCGTTTCGTGGGCGCGGGCACGATCGGAGTGGCGGCGGTGTGGACGCTCGCGAAGCTCGTCAAGCCCGTGGTTGCGGGGCTGCGCTCGGCGATGGTCGCCTCGCGCGCGCGCGCAGCGGGCAACGCGGCGCTCTTGCCGCGCACCGAACAGGACATCCCGATCGGCCTGGTGGGCGTGGTCTCACTGCTGTGCGTGCTGCCCGTCGGGGTGCTGCTGGCGCAATTCGCGCTCTCCAGCGGGCTCGGCGATCACCTCGCGTGGCTCGTCATCAGCGGCGTGCTCTACATCGCGATCATGAGTTTCCTCGTGTCCGCGGTGTGCGGTTATATGGCCGGCCTCATCGGCTCATCGAACAGTCCGTTATCCGGTATCGGGATCCTGGCCGTCATCGGCTTCGCGCTGATACTCGTGTTTGGCGTGCAGGCAAGCATGTCTGCGGACGCCGGAAAATCCCTGGTCGCGTACGCACTGTTCGTGACCGCCGTGGTATTTGCAGCGGCCGCCATTGCCAACAACAACCTGCAGGATCTGAAGACCGGCCAGCTGGTGGACGCGACGCCCTGGAAGCAGCAGGTGGCGCTCGTGATCGGCGTGATTGCAGGCTCTGCGATCATCCCGCCCATTCTCGATCTGCTCAATCGCGCCTATGGCTTCGCCGGCGCACCCGGCCCGCACCACGAGCATCCGCTGCCCGCCCCCCAGGCGGGGCTGATATCGGCGCTGGCCCAGGGGGTCATCCAGAACAACGTGGACTGGAGCCTGATCCAGATCGGTGGCCTGATCGGCGTCGTCGTCATCATCGTCGATATCGTCCTGCGCAGGGTGAAGCCCGGGATGCATCTTGCACCCCTGGCGGTGGGGCTCGGCATTTATCTGCCGACGCAGAGCACGCTCATGGTCGTCGTGGGGGCGCTGGCGGGCTGGATCTACGACCGGCACGCCGAGCGGCGCGCCAAGCCCGAAGCCACCAAACAGCTCGGCGTCCTCCTGGCCTCGGGCATGATCGTCGGTGAAGGGCTCATCGGTGTGCTGGTGGCAGCGTTAGTCGCGTTTTCGGGTAAGGATTTCCCCCTCGCACTCGTGGGCGATGCGTTCGCCGACCATGAGGCGGTGTGGCTCGGCGGCATCGTCTTCGCGGTGGTGATCTACGCGCTCTACCGCCGGGTGGGCCGGGCGCTCGCCAACTAGCGCTCAA
>DATHLO010000003.1:0-6022 GCA_035488075.1 Steroidobacteraceae bacterium
CGATCAGGAGCGCATCGCAGTGCAGCCGCGCTGTTATGTGACACTTACCGTGGATCACCGCGCGATGGACGGCCACGAGGCCAATCGCTTCCTGACAACCTTCGTGGCGAAGCTGACCGGATGGCCGGCCTAGTCGGATGATGAGCTGCCGTGGCCGGGCAGCACAGTTGCGAGCTTGAGCCGATCGAGTGCGCGAGCGAGGATGAGCTGCGGGCGCTGCAGCTTACGCGCCTCAGGCACTGCCTCCAGCACACCTACGAGCACGTCGGCCCCTATCGCGCCAAGTGCGAGCGCGCCGGTGTGCACCCGCAGGATCTGCGCACGCTCGAGGATCTGCGGCATTTCCCGTTCACCGTCAAGGACGAGCTGCGCGAGCACTACCCCTTCGGCATGCTGGCCGTGCCGCGCACGCAGGTGGTGCGCGTCCATGCCTCCAGCGGCACCACCGGCAAAGCGACCGTGGTCGCCTACACGCGCGCCGACATCGATACCTGGGCGGCACTCGTGGCGCGTTCCATCCGCGCGGCCGGCGGCAAAAAGGGCGACGCGGTGCATGTGGCCTACGGCTATGGGCTGTTCACCGGCGGCCTTGGGGCGCACTACGGCGCGGAGTATCTCGGCTGCACGGTGATCCCCATGTCCGGCGGGCAGACGCAGAAACAGGTGCAGCTCATCTGCGACTTGCGGCCCGACATCATCATGGTCACGCCTTCCTACATGCTCGCAATCGCCGAGGAGTTCGTGCGCCAGGGCCACGATCCGGGCGCTACCTCGCTGCGCGTCGGCATTTTCGGTGCCGAACCCTGGAGTGAGGCGATGCGCACCCAGATCGAGGCGCGCATGCACATCGATGCGGTGGACATCTATGGGCTCTCGGAGGTGATGGGGCCGGGGGTGGCCAGTGAATGCGTGGAGAGCAAGGACGGGCCGGTGATCTGGGAGGATCACTTCTACCCGGAGGTCATCGACCCGGTGAGCGATGCGGTGCTGCCCCCGGGTGCTCACGGTGAACTCGTGCTCACGACGCTCACCAAGGAGGCGCTGCCGCTGATGCGTTACCGCACGCGCGACCTGACGGCGCTGCTGCCGCCGACGGCGCGCTCCATGCGACGCATGGCGAAAATCACCGGGCGTACCGATGACATGCTGATCATCCGCGGCGTGAACGTGTTCCCGAGCCAGGTCGAGGAACTGCTGCTGCGGCTCGAAGGCCTCGCGCCGCATTACGAGCTTGAAGTGACGCGCGCGGCGCACCTGGATGAGCTCGCGGTGAATGTCGAGTGCCAGACGGCCGCGGCGGGCGATCACGCCCTGCGTCAGCGCCTGGCGCAGGAGCTGCAGGGGCGTATCAAGGCAACCATCGGCATCTCCACCCGCGTGTGCGTCTGCGATCCAGGCTCCCTCGGGCGCTCCGCCGGCAAGGCGCAACGCGTGATCGACAAGCGTCCGCGCTGAAGAGGCGTCTACGCGCGCTGCGGCCGTGCGAAACGCCTCTGCAACGCTTGCGCTGCGGGCGGTAACGGGCCCTCCAGGCGCCGCGCGCTCTCGGACAGGTGCAGCTCCGCTGCCGCGACGACGGCGGCGTACAGCCCCCGGGTGAGTTCGTAGGCGCGCCGCCCCACCCAGTCCGCCGGCAGCAGCTTCAGGGGTAGCAAGGGATCCTGGAGGTGAATCTTGCGGTACTCGTGGATGAGGAGCGTGCGCACGAGAAAGGCGCGCTCGGCGCTTATGCCGCCCCTCTGGAGGATGGGTAAGAGGGGCTGGAAGCGCTCGAGGAAGCGCTGATAGCGGCGCCCGAGTTGCGCCAGATCCCATCCCTGCGCCGCCAGTCGTCGTTCGCTCGCCGCATCCACCCCCTGAGCGTGCAACAGCAGTGCATCGGCAGCCCCGGGCATCTTCAGGAGCCAGCGGCGCGCCTCCCCGGGTGTCGTGCCCGGATGCGCGAACACCGCCGCGGACAGCTGTCCGAAGCCGAGCCACTTGAGGCCCTCGCGCAGCTGCGCCGGGCGTCGTCCGGCGGCGGGCAGCATCAGGAGCGTCCAGCGCCCGTCCCACCCCGGCGGCGCCGGCGCGTAGATGCGCCGCGTCGCCTCCGCGAAGCGCACCGCACCGGCGCGGCTCAGGCGGTACTCGCTGCGCCGGCCCGAGCGCTCGGCTGCGAGCCACCCCTCGCGCGCAAGCCGCGCGGCGGCAGTGCGCACCAGGCGCTCGCTGAGGCCGAAGGGGGCGGCCAGGCGGATGAGACTGCCGAGCGTGACGATGCCCCCGCGCGGTGCGATGGCATCACCGAAGATCGTCACCAGGAGCGAGCCCCCGCGCAGCGGGCGCTGCGCGCGAAAGTGCCTCAGCACGGCCTTCAGCGGGCCGGGAAGCGGGCCAGGGGAGGGTGGGTGCATGCCAAAATTGTGACACAGAAATGGCGCCTCTCGTGATAGTCTTGTGTCACATTCGCAAAGCAGGCGGAGCCGTTCCCATGTACACCCAGGCGCTCGACAGTCAGGGCAAGGAGCCGGTCGCGCTCCCCGCCGAGGACGCCGCGCGCAGCGCGCACTTCCAGGCGCGGGTCGATGCCGAAGAGAAGATCGAGCCCAAGGACTGGATGCCCGAGGCCTACCGGCAGACCCTGATGCGGCAGATCTCCCAGCATGCCCATTCGGAGATCGTCGGCATGCTGCCCGAGGGCAACTGGATCACGCGCGCACCGAGTCTGCGGCGCAAGGCGGTACTGATCGCCAAGGTCCAGGACGAGGGTGGCCATGGCATGTATCTGTACAGCGCCGCGGAGACGCTCGGCATCTCGCGCGAGGAGATGTTTGCGCAGCTACTGTCGGGTAAGGCCAAGTATTCGAGTATTTTTAACTATCCCACGCTCACCTGGGCGGACGTCGGTGCGATCGGCTGGCTGGTCGACGGCGCGGCGATCATGAACCAGATCCCCATCTGTCGCTGCTCGTACGGGCCGTACGCGCGCGCCATGGTGCGTATCTGCAAAGAGGAGAGCTTCCACCAGCGCCAGGGCTTTGAAATCATGCTCACGCTGGCGCGTGGCAGCGGCGCGCAGCGTGCGATGGCGCAGGATGCGCTCAATCGCTGGTGGTGGCCCTCGATCATGATGTTTGGTCCGAGCGATGCGGACTCCAAGCACACCGCGCAGTCGATGCGCTGGAAGATCAAACGCTTCAGCAACGATGAGCTGCGCCAGAAATTCATCGACGTGACCGTGCCACAGGCGCACTTCCTCGGCCTGAGCATCCCCGACCCACAGCTGCGCTGGAACGAGGCGACCCAGCACTACGACATCGGCCCCATCGACTGGAGCGAGTTCCACGCGGTGCTCAAGGGCAACGGCCCCTGCAACCGCGAGCGCCTCGAGGCACGTCGTGCGGCCTATGAGGCGGGTGAGTGGGTGCGCGAGGCTGCCGCCGCACACGCACGTAAGCAGCGGGCACGCGCCGCCGCCTAGCACGGCGCGCTCATCCTGCAAGGCGAGGCACACATGAGTAACGACTGGCCACTCTTTGAGGTCTTCATCCGCTCGCGCGCGGGCCTGGAACACAAGCACGTCGGTAGCCTGCACGCGGCGGATGCGCGCATGGCGATCGAACATGCGCGCGATGTCTACACCCGCCGCCAGGAGGGCATCAGCATCTGGGTCGTGCCCTCGGCGCAGATCATCGCCTCGGATCCGGGGGAGGCGGAGGAGCTGTTCGAGCCGGCGCGTGACAAGGTGTACCGCCATCCGACGTTCTACGACATTCCCGAGGAAGTGAAGAATCTGTGAGCAACACCGTCCCCTCTGCCGTGGCGGACGAGCCGGCGCTTGCGGCAGCGCGCTTGCGTTACGTGCTGCGCCTCGCCGACACGAGCCTCGTGCTCGGTCAGCGGCTCGGTGCCTGGGTCGGGCACGCACCGGCGCTGGAAGAGGACCTCGGCCTTGCGAACCTCGCGCTCGACCTGATCGGCCAGGCACGCCTGCTCTTGAGTTACGCCGCTGAGCTCGAGGGGCGCGGGCGCGACGAAGATGCGCTCGCCTTCCTGCGCGAGGCGCCCGAGTTCGCCAACCTGACGCTCGCCGAGCTGCCGAACGGGGATTTCGGACACACGATCGTGCGGCAATGGCTCATCGATACGTGGCAGCTGCAGGTCTACCAGGGCCTCAGCGCCTGCGCGGATCCGCGCCTCGCGGCGATCGCCGCGAAGTCTGTGAAGGAGACGCGCTACCACCATCGTTTCAGCAGCGGCTGGCTGATGCGCCTCGGGGACGGCACGGACGAGAGCCATCGCCGCGTGCAGGGCGCGCTCGATGAGCTGTGGCCCTTCACGGCTGAGTTCTTTGCCGCCGATGAGGTCGATGAGCTCATGAGCCGTGCGGGCATCGCCCCGGCGCTCGCGCAGCTCGCGCCGGCGTGGTCGGCCGCCATCGATGAAGATCTGGGCGCCGCGACCCTCAAGCGTCCGGCCTCTTTACCCTATCCCTGGCACGGCAAGCGCGGCGTGCACAGCGAGCATCTTTCGCACCTGCTCGCCGAGATGCAGCACCTGCCGCGCACCTATCCGGGCGCTCACTGGTAGGCGCCATGGCCGCTCTGAGTGCATCATCCCCCGCCGCGCGCGCAGTCGAGCTGTGGGCGATTCTTGAGCAGGTGCCGGATCCGGAAATTCCGGTACTGAGCATCGTCGACCTCGGCATCGTGCGCCACGTGCGCGAGGATGCCACCGGCCGGGTGCACGTTGGCCTTACGCCGACGTATTCAGGCTGTCCGGCCACTGAGGTGATCCGCGCCAGCGTACGGGCCGCGCTCGATGCCGGCGGCTTTGATGAGGCGGTGCTCGAGGAGGTGCTGTCCCCGCCCTGGACGAGCGACTGGCTGACGCCCCAGGGGCGCGAGAAGCTCAAGGCTTTCGGCATTGCGCCCCCGCGGCAGAGCGTTGCCAGTCCGCGCGCGCTGCGCGCGGCGCGCGCGGTGTGCTGCCCGCGCTGCGGAAGCGGCGACAGCGAACGGGTGAGCGAGTTCGGCTCGACGCCCTGCAAAGCGCACTATCGCTGCCGCGCCTGTGGTGAGCCGTTCGACTACTTCAAGTGCATCTGAGATGCTGAAATTTCATTCCCTCAAGGTGCGCCAGATCGCCCCCGACGCGGAGGACGCGGTGGCGCTCACGCTCGAAGTGCCGCCGGCGCTAGAGGCGCAGTACTGCGGCCAGGCGGGTCAGCACGTGGTGGTGCGCGCCGAGATCGGCGGCGAAGAGCTGCGGCGCACCTATTCGTTGGTGAACGCCCCGGGAGAGTGGCCCCTGAGAATAGTGCCGCGCGTGCATGCCCAGGGGCGCATGTCGCGGCACCTGGCCGAGCAGCTGCGGGTCGGGGAATCGCTCGAGGTGCTGCCACCGAACGGCAGTTTCTGCACGCGCCTGCCGGTGCTCGCGGGCGCAACCTACGTCGCCTTCGCCGCCGGCTGCGGCATCACGCCGGTGCTGTCGGTGGTGCGCGCGCTGCTGGCCGCTGGCGCGCGGGTGCTGCTCTTCTACGGCAATAGCGGCACGAGCCGCACCATGTGCCTCGAGGAGTTGCTTGCGCTGAAAGATCGTTACCTCGGGCAACTCGCGCTGCACTTCGTCATGAGCCGCGAGCCGCAGGAGGTCGAACTCTACAGCGGGCGGCTCGATGCCAAGCGCGTGGGCGAGTTTGCGGCACGGCTGTTCGAGCCGGCGCGGGTGCGGGAGTTCTTCCTCTGCGGCCCTGGGGACATGATCGAAACCTTGAGTGCCACCCTGCGCGCGCTCGGCGTGGAGACGGCGCGCATCCATGCCGAGCACTTTACCCTGGCGACCACGGCCGGCGAGCCTGCGAGCCTGCGGAGCACGACGCCTGCCACGACGGCGCGTGCTCCCGCCGCGGGCGCGGCAGAGGTAAGCATCCTCATGGACGGCCGCCGCCGTTCCTTTACGATGCGGCTCGGGGAGGAGACGATCCTCGAAGGTGCGGCACGTGCGGGCATCGAACTGCCGTTCTCCTGTCGCGCGG
>DATHLO010000004.1:0-4254 GCA_035488075.1 Steroidobacteraceae bacterium
AGGGTTTGCCTACTGGTGCGTGCTCGGCGGCGTGTTCGTCACCGCGCTCTACACCTTCCGTATGCTGTTCCTGACCTTCCACGGCCCGGAGCGCTTCCGCCAGGCTCACGAGGAGCACGCGCCAGCCACGGCGGCGGGCGATGAGACGCACCACGGGCCCGATGCCGATGGGCACGGCGGGGCGCCGCAGGAGAGCCCCTTGGTCGTCACGCTGCCGCTCATCGCGCTCGCCATCCCGTCCGTGATCATCGGTGCGCTCACGACGGGCACGGTGCTGTTTGGCAGCTATTTCGGTACTTCGATCTTCGTGCTGCCGGCCAACAACGTCGTCGCGAAGGTGGGCGCGGAGTTCTCCGGCGCCACGCTCGCGGCGTTGCACGGCTTCTTCTCGGCGCCGTTCGGGTTGGCGCTCGCCGGAGCGCTGACGGCCTGGGCGTTTTTCCTGCGCTGGCCGCAGCTCGCCGACGCGGCGGCGCAGCGCTTCGCCTGGCTGCAAAAGCTCCTTAGCAACAAGTACTACTTCGACTGGTTCAACGAGCACGTCCTGGCCGCGCTCACGCGCGGCATCGGCGTGAGCCTGTGGAAGGGGGGCGATGAGGTGCTGATCGACGGCGCGCTCGTCAACGGCACCGCGGACTCCGTGGGCTGGTTCGGCGGCGTGCTACGGCGCGTGCAGAGCGGGTATCTGTACTCCTACGCCTTCTGGATGATGATCGGGCTCGCGCTGCTGCTCGGCTGGTTCCTCGCGCACGCCTGAAACGAATACGAAGTCACAACGATGCACGGCCTTCTGTCGCTTCTGATCTGGTTGCCCATTGGCACGGGCGTGCTGATCCTGCTGCTCGGCGAGCGCAACGTGGTCGCCGGCCGCTGGCTTGCGCTGCTGGGTTCGCTCGCAACGCTCGCGCTCGTCGTACCGCTGTGGAGCTCGTTCGATCCGTCCACCGCCGCGCTGCAGTTTCCCGAGAACCTGCCCTGGATCCCGCGCTTCAACGCCGCCTACGCACTCGGGGTGGATGGCATTTCCCTGCCCCTCATCGTGCTCACCGCGTTCATGACCGTGCCGGTGGTGATTGCCGGCTGGAGCGTCATCCATGCGCGTGTGGCGCAGTACTTCGCCGCCTTCCTCATCATGGAGGGCCTGATGATCGGTGTGTTCTGCGCCACCGATGCGCTGCTCTTCTATTTCTTCTGGGAAGCGATGCTGATTCCGATGTTTCTCATTATCGGCATCTGGGGCGGCCCGCGCCGCGTCTACGCGACCATCAAGTTCTTCCTCTACACCTTCCTCGGTTCGGTGTTCATGCTGGCTGCCCTCATTTACATGTACGTGAAGGGTGGCAGCTACTCGATTGCGGGGCTGCAGGCACTGCCCCTGAGCCTCATCGAACAGCGCTGGATCTTTGTGGCCTTTTTCTTGGCGTTTGCGGTCAAAGTACCCATGTGGCCGGTGCATACCTGGTTGCCGGATGCACACGTGGAGGCGCCCACCGGCGGCTCGGTGATCCTGGCGGCCATCATGCTGAAGATGGGCGGCTACGGCTTTCTGCGCTTCAGCTTACCCATCGCGCCGGATGCGAGCCGCGAGCTTGATGTGCTGGTGATCGCGCTGTCGCTCATCGCCGTGGTCTACATCGGCTTCGTGGCGCTGGTGCAGCAGGACATGAAGAAGCTCATCGCCTATTCCTCCATCGCCCACATGGGCTTCGTGACCCTCGGCGCCTTTGTGATCTACGAAATCGTACGCCGTACCGGCAGCGCGCAGGGCGCCGGCATGGGCCTGGATGGAGCCATGGTGCAGATGGTCTCGCACGGACTCATCTCCGGGGCGCTGTTTCTGTGCGTCGGCGTGCTCTATGACCGCGTGCACAGCCGCCAGATCGCCGACTACGGCGGTGTCATCAACACCATGCCGGTGTTCGCCGCGTTCATGGTGCTGTTTGCGCTCGCCAACACGGGTCTGCCCGGCACGTCTGGCTTCGTCGGGGAGTTCCTGGTCATCATCGCCAGCTTCCGCGCAAGCTTCTGGTACTCCTTTCTGGCGGCGACCGCGCTGGTGCTGGGAGCCGCCTACACGCTGTGGCTCGTCAAGCGCGTGGTGTTTGGCCCGGTGACCAGTCCGCGGGTTGCGGCGCTCAAGGACCTCAACGGCCGCGAATTCCTGGTGCTCGGGGCGATCGCGCTCGCGGTGCTGCTCGTCGGGGTGTGGCCGCAGCCGCTGTTGAAGGTCATGCAGCCGACGATTCATCACCTGGTGAGCCAGGCGATTGCCAGCAAGCTATAGGCGCTGAAAGCTCCCATGCCTGAAAACCTGATCACCTGGGCGAGCCTCGTTCCCGTCACGCCGGAGATCTGCCTGGTGGTGGCGATCTGCGTGGTCCTGCTCGTTGACGTGTTCGCCGGC
This sequence comes from Steroidobacteraceae bacterium, assembly GCA_035488075.1. Taxonomy (GTDB): domain Bacteria; phylum Pseudomonadota; class Gammaproteobacteria; order Steroidobacterales; family Steroidobacteraceae; genus 13-2-20CM-66-19. Next base: position 2,405 of record DATHLO010000004.1, read on the forward strand.
GAGAAGCGCGCCGGCCTTACCTCGACCCTCACGCTGCTCGCGCTCGCCGTGAGTGCCGCGCTCACCGTGCGCTACGCGCACGTCACCGAGCGCGTGGTGCTACTCAATGGCATGTACGTTGCCGATGAGCTCGCGTTCGTGCTCAAGCTCGCCGGCTTTCTGGTCGTGGCGGTGGCGCTGCTGTACTCGCGCAGCTATCTCATCAACCGTAACATCCTGCGCGGCGAGTACTACGTACTGGCACTGACCGCGCTGCTCGGCATCTTCGTGCTGGTGTCGGCCAATAGCCTGCTTACGGTGTACCTGGGTGTGGAGCTGCTGGCGCTCTCCGTCTATGCGATGGTCGCGTTTGACCGCGACTCGGGCATTGCGGCCGAGTCGGCCATGAAGTACTTCGTGCTCGGCGCCATCGCCTCCGGCGCGCTGCTCTACGGCATGTCGCTGATCTACGGGCTGACCGGCACGCTCGAGCTCGGGGAGATCGCCGCGCGCCTGAGCACCCCGTCCTCGCTCGGCGTGATCATGGGGCTCGTGTTCATCGTCGTCGCGGTCGCCTTCAAGCTCGGCGCCGTGCCGTTCCACATGTGGTTGCCAGACGTGTACGAGGGCGCCCCCACCAGCGTCACGCTCTTCATCGGCACCGTGCCCAAGATCGGTTATTTCGCACTCGCGCTGCGTCTGCTCGCGCAGGGACTGCCCGGCATGACGCTGGAGTGGACGCAGATGCTCGCCGCGCTCGCGGTGCTGACGCTGGTGGTGGGCAATGTCGTGGCGATCGTGCAGACGAATCTGAAACGTATGCTCGCCTATTCGACCATCGCCAACGTCGGCTTCATCGTGCTCGGCTTTGTTGCCGGCACGCCCGACGGCTACGCGGCGGCGCTTTTTTACACCCTGCAATACGTACTCGTCGCCCTCGGCTCCTTCGGTGTGATTCTCATCGCCAGCCGCAGGGGCTTCGAGGCGGACAAGCTCGATGACTATAAGGGCCTGTATCAGCGCGATCCGCTCTCGGCGCTCGCCATGATGCTGCTCATGTTCTCCACCGCCGGCGTGCCGCCGCTGGTGGGCTTCTGGGCAAAGTTGCGCATCTTCCAGGCGCTGTGGGAGACGAATCACCTGTGGCTGGTCATCATTGCTGCCGCGATGTCCGTGGTGGGCGCCTACTACTACCTGCGTGTCATCAAGCTGATGTACTTCGATGAGCCGGTGGCGCCCCCGCCGCCCGCCGCCGCCGCGGCCGGCGGCGTACGCCTCACGCTGGCTTTGAACGCCGCGGCGGTTCTGGCGCTCGGCATCCTGCCCGGGCCTCTGCTCAACCTGTGCGCACGGCTGATCCACTGAAACTGCGTGCATCCGGACAACACTCAACGGATTTCGCGTGAAGCACGCCAGGCTTAGGGCGTCGTTGGCGCTGTCGGCGGCGTGCGGCCTGGGGGCTTGCCTGCTCGGCATCGATGCCGCGGCGGCGCCTCCGCAGTACGGCCTCGCCAAGGTACTGAACCTGCCGGGCGACACCGGCTGGGACTATCTCGCCTTCGAGCAGGGCGGGCAGCGGCTCTTCATTGCCCACGGCACGCAGGTGGATGTCATCGACACCAAGCACCTGGTGCGCATCGGCGAGATCGCCGATACGCCGGGCGTGCACGGCATCGCGCTCGCGCCGGAGCTGCGGCGCGGATTTATCAGCGCGGGCGCGAGCGGCACCATCATCGAATTTGACCTGCAGTCGCTCACGCGCCTGAAGGAGATAAAGAGCACCGGCGAGAATCCCGACGCCATCATTTACGACCGCGCGACCCAGCGGGTGTTCGCCTTCAACGGACGCAGCCGCAACGCCACCGTGCTCG
>DATHLO010000005.1:0-2476 GCA_035488075.1 Steroidobacteraceae bacterium
CCTTTTTTGCGCTCTTCCTGGGTTTGCCTGCCTTGGCCGCCGTCTTCGCGGCCGGCTTCTTCGGGGCGGCCTTGGCAACTGCTGTTGCCGTGTCGGTGCCCCGCAGCTGATCCAGGATCGCCGGGTTCTCGAGGGTCGAGACGTCCTGGGTGATCTCCTCGCCGCGCGCCACGGATTTCAGCAGGCGTCGCATGATCTTGCCCGAACGCGTCTTGGGCAGATTGTCGGCAAAGCGGATGTCATCGGGCTTGGCGATGGCACCGACCTGCTCGGCCACCCAGTCGCGCAACTCCTTGACCAGGGCGCTGACGTCACCTTTCGGGCGCTCCCCGCGCAAGACGACGAATGCGAACACCGACTCGCCCTTGATCTCATGCGGCTTGCCAACCACGGCGGCTTCCGCGACCCGCGGGTGAGCCACGAGGGCCGACTCGACTTCCATGGTGCCCAGGCGATGCCCGGCGACGTTCAGCACGTCATCGATGCGTCCCATGATCCAGAAGTACCCATCCTGGTCACGGTGCGCGCTGTCGCCGGCGACATAGAAGCGGTTGTCGAACTTCGCCCAGTAGGTCTCAAGGTAGCGCTCGTTGTCACCCCAGATGGTGCGCAGCATGGCCGGCCACGGCCTGCGGATCACCAGGTAGCCGCCGGCATCAGCGCGTACGACACTGTTGCCGTGATCATCGACGATGTCTGCATCGATCCCGGGCAGCGGCTGCGTGCAGGAACCGGGTTTGGTCGCCGTAGCGCCCGGCAGCGGCGAGATGAGGATCGCGCCGGTCTCGGTCTGCCACCAGGTATCCACGATCGGGCAGCGGCCCGCGCCGATCACGCGCTGATACCAGATCCAGGCCTCCGGATTGATCGGCTCGCCCACGCTGCCCAGCAGGCGCAGCTTCGACAGATCATATTTCCGCGGCAACTCCTCGCCGAGCCTCATCAGTGCGCGGATCGCCGTCGGCGCGGTGTAGAAAACCGTGACCCCGTGGGTCTGACAGGTCTTCCAGAAGCGGCCGCCGTCGGGGAACGTCGGCGCGCCCTCGTAGATGAGGACGGTGGCGCCCGCGGCGAGCGGACCGTAGACGACGTAGCTGTGCCCCGTGACCCAGCCCACGTCCGCCGTACACCAGAACACATCCTCGTCGCGCAGATCGAAGATCCACTGCGTGCTGAGCTTCGCCTGCAGCAGATAGCCGCCGGTGCAGTGCTGAATGCCCTTCGGTTTCCCCGTGGAACCGGAGGTGTACAGCAGGTACAGCGGGTGCTCCGCATCCACCCATTCCGGCTCACAGGTCGGCGCCTGGCCCTCGATGACCTCGTGCCACCAGACATCGCGCCCCGGCTTCATCGACACCGGCTTGCCTGTGCGCTGATACACGATCACGCGCTCGACGCTCGCGCAGCCACTGGCGAGCGCCTTGTCCGCCGCCGCCTTGAGCTCGATCACGTGGCCGGCGCGCCAGCCGCCGTCGGCGGTGATCACGAGCTTGGCGCGCGTGTCTTCTATGCGATCCTTGAGCGCCGGGGCGGAGAACCCGCCGAACACGACCGAGTGGATGGCGCCGATGCGGTTGCAGGCGTGCATGGCCACGATCACTTCGGGCACCAGCGGCATGTAGATGATGACGCGGTCGCCGTATTTCACGCCCTGCGCCTTGAGCGCATTGGCGAAGCGGCACACTTCGGCGTGCAGTTCCCGATAACTCAGGCGCCGCGTATCCCCCGGTTCACCCTCGAAAATGACCGCCGTCTTGTGGCCGCGCTCCTGCAGGTGCACATCAAGGCAGTTGAACGAGGCATTGAGCCGCCCGTCCGTGAACCAGCGATAGTTCGGCGCGCGGCTGTCATCGAGCGCGCGCGTGAAGGGCACGTGCCATTTCAGTTCGCGCGCCGCAAGCTCCGCCCAGAAGCCGACGTGATCCTCGCGGGCGCGCCGCCGCAGACTCTCGAGATCGGCAGGCTTGATGCGCGCGCGCGCGGTGAACGCGGCGGGCGGGGCGAAGGTGCGCTCTTCCTGCAGGATCGACTGGATGTTCTTGTTCGACATGGGTCTCTCGCCGTGTTGCTGCAACACTCACCGGTGCGCGGGCATTAAAGCATAGCCGAATCGAGTGCCAGTGGCGTGTCGGCCGCGCTCAAGCCAACACTCGCTCCATCATTGCCCGCGCCTGCTGTACATAGCCCCCGCCGAAGAGGTTGGCGTGATTCAACACGTGGTAGAGATTGTAGAGCTCAAGTCGTGCCTGCCAGCCCGGCGCGAGCGGCGCGGCGGCGCTGTAGGCACGGTAGAAGCTTGCCCCGAAACCACCAAACAGCCGCGTCATCGCCAGATCCGCTTCGCGATCCCCGTAGTAGACCGCCGGATCAAAGACCACCGGCTCACCCTGAGTGCTGGTGAGCCAGTTCCCGCCCCACAGATCGCCGTGCAGCAACGAGGCGCTCGGGGTGTGACCAGCGAGCAATGCCGGCACGC
>DATHLO010000006.1:0-3906 GCA_035488075.1 Steroidobacteraceae bacterium
GAAGGTAACTATCAGGAGTACACGGAAGACTACAAGCGGCGCAAGGGCGAGGATGCTGCGCAACCGCACCGCATCAGGTACAAACCGCTGACGCGCTAGGCGCGCGCACGCAGCCGACCTTGTCTTCCCCGCGAACAGCGCTCGCAACCGTGGCCTCCGAGGAGCGCAGCTTCTGGCGCTGGATCGGGCCGCTCGCGGCGCTGCTGGTGTTCGCAGTGGTGGGGATCGTCCTGCACCACCAGTTCGCGCAGCTGCACATCAAGAGCGTGTTTGCGCATCTGCACGCCATCCCGCGGCGGCAGATTCTCGCCGCGCTGCTGTTCACCGGGCTCAGTTACTGGCTGCTGACGACGTACGAAGTGCTGGCGCTGCGCTACCTGCGCCGTGCGATCCCTTACACCCGCATCGTCTTCACCTCCTTCATCGCCTACTCCTTCGGGCACACGCTCGGGTTTGCCGTCTTCACCGGCAGCGCCATCCGCTTCCGCCTGTACGTGACCGCCGGCGTGAGCGCGATCGATGTAGCGACCGTCACCGCCTTCTGCAGCCTGTCACTCGGCATCGGGCTTGCGACCATCTCCGGGCTATCGCTCCTGCTGACCCCGGCGCACGCGGCCACCGCACTGCATCTGCATCACAACTGGTCGCTGCTGGTGGGTGCGGTGCTGCTGTGTGCCGCGGCCGCTTACGCCGGCTGGGCGTGCTTTGCGCGCCGGCCCTTTGAGATCCGCGGCTGGGCACTGCGCCCGCCCGGGCCGGCGATCGGACTCACCCAGATCGGGCTGTCGGTGCTCGACCTGTCGCTCTCGAGCGCCGTGTTGTGGTCGCTCCTGCCGGCCAGCGCGCACGTGCCATTCATCACGTTCCTCGGCGTGTACGCCGCGGCCGTGATCGCGGGCATCATCAGCCACGTGCCCGGCGGAGTCGGCGTGTTCGAGGCGGTGGTACTGCTCACCGTGCCCAACGTGGCGCCGGAGGCCATGCTCGGCTCGCTGCTGGCTTACCGCGCCATCTACTACCTCGTGCCACTGGTGGTGGGGACACTGCTCTTCGGCTCCAAGGAGCTCGCGGCGCAGAGCAGGCGTTTCGCCTGGGCGCAGCAACTGGCGAGCGCTTACATCGGCCCGGTCGTGCCGCAGATCGCCGGCGCCCTCACCTTCCTCGCCGGGGCGCTGCTGCTGTTCTCGGGTGCGACGCCTGCCGTGGATGAGCGTCTGGCGTTTCTGGATCAGTTCCTGCCGCTCGCGGTGCTCGAGATCTCACACCTGGCGGGCAGCATCGTGGGTCTGGGCCTCTTGGTGTTGGCGCGCGCGCTGTTCCGCCGCGTGCAGGCTGCCTATCACATCTGCGTGTGGCTGCTGGTCGCAGGCATCATCGCCTCGCTCCTGAAGGGACTGGATTTCGAGGAAGCCACGCTCCTCGCGCTCGTGCTCGGCGTGCTCATGCTCGGGCGGCGCGCCTTCTACCGTCCGACCGCGATCCGCTCGGAGCGCTTTACCCCGACGTGGGTTGTGAGCATCACCGGCGTCATCGTCATGGCCGTGTGGCTCGGCCTCATCTCCTATCGCCATGTCGCTTACTCGGAACTGGATTGGTGGACCTTCGCGCTGGACGCCAATGCGCCGCGCATGCTGCGCGCCTCCTTCGCGGTCATCGTGCTCGGCAGCGCCTACATGCTGTGGAACATGCTGCGGCCGGCGCGCCCCGAGCCGGCCGTGGCCGGGCCGCAGGAGCTCGAGCGCGCCCGCCCGCTGATCGAGCGCGCTGACCTCACCGTGGCAAACGCTGCGCTCACCGGTGACAAGCGCCTGCTCTTCAGCGACGCCGGCGATGCGTTCGTCATGTACCAGATCGCCGGCCACAGCTGGATTGCGCTCGGGGACCCGGTCGGCTCGCCGTCCGGCGCCGAGGAGCTCGTATGGCGTCTGCGCGAGATCTCCGATCATCACGGCGGCCAGACGGTCTTCTATCAGGTCTGCGCCGATCGGCTGGCGCTGTATGTGGATTTGGGACTGGCGGCGCTTAAGATCGGCGAGGAAGCGCGGGTCGCGCTCGCGGATTTCTCCCTCGAGGGCGCGGCGCGTGCGGACCTGCGGCAATCGCACCGGCGCGCGCAGCGCGATGGCGCCACGTTCAAGGTGGTGCCGCCCGCGGAGGTGGATGCGCTGCTGCCCGTGCTCGAGCGCATCTCCACTGCGTGGCTCGCGAGTAAGTCGACCGGCGAGAAACGCTTCTCGGTCGGGTCCTTTACGCCCGAGTACGTGCGGCAATTCCCGGTGGCGGTGGTGTACTCGCAAGGCACGCCCGCAGCGTTCGCCAACCTGTGGATCACGGGCACCAAGAGCGAACTGTCGGTGGACCTCATGCGCTTCGGGCCGGATGCGCCGCGTGGTGCGATGGACTATCTGTTTATCGAACTGATGCTGTGGGGTCAGCGCGAGGGCTATCGCTGGTTCAATCTCGGCATGGCACCACTCTCGGGACTGGAAGCGCACCCGCTCGCGCCGGCGTGGCATCGGGTCGGCAATTTCATCTTCCGCCACGGCGAGCATTTCTATAACTTCGAGGGATTGCGGCGCTACAAGGCAAAGTTCGAGCCCAGCTGGGAACCGCGCTACCTCGTGGCGCGCGGCGGCATCGCGCTGCCGCGGGTGCTGATCGACGTTTCGGTACTGATTGCCGGTGGCATGAAGGAGCTGTTCGCCCGATGAGTGCCCACCTGTGGCGCCACGCGCTCCCTGCACTCACGCTCGCGGGGCTCGCCGGTTATGCCGCAGCCAGCCGCGCGGCTGATGCCGCGCCACCGCCCGCCGCGGACAGCCACGCTGGCACGCACCTGCCGGCCGGGCGCTTTGGCACGGTGAGCGTCTACCGCCCGCAAGGTGAGCCCAAGAGCGTCGCGATCTTTTTGTCCGGGGACGGCGGCTGGGAACTCGGCGTCATCAACATGGCGCACGCGCTCACGGATCTGGGGGCGGTCGTCATCGGCGTCGACATCCGCCAGTACTTCGCCAACCTGCGCAAGGCGACCGCGCACCCGGACGCTCCCTGCCAGATGATCGCCGCGGACTTCGAGTTCCTCAGCCACCAGATGCAGAAGCAACTCGGCCTGAGCAACTATCTCGTACCGGTGCTGGTCGGTTATTCCTCCGGCGCAACGGTGGTGTACGCGACCCTGGTGCAGTCCCCGCCCGGCACCTTTGCCGGAGCGCTCAGCCTCGGGTTCTGCGCCGAGCAGGACTTCGCCGGCGCGAACCTGTGCCCGGGAGCAGGCCTGCACTACTCGCCGAACGCACGGCACGAGCTCGTATTTCAGCCGGCGCCGGCCCTCAAGCAGCCGTGGATCGCCTTTCAGGGGCAGAAGGATCAGGTCTGCAACCCCCGCGCCGCGGATGACTTCGTCGCCCGGGTGGCGAACGGGCAGATCGTGCGCCTGCCGCTCGTGGGTCACGGCTTCTCCGTGGAGCGCAACTGGATGCCGCAGTTCCGGGAGGCGTACGCGCGACTGACGGCGCCGACCGAAGGTGGCGCCGCGCGGCCCCCCGACATCGGGGATTTGCCGATCCAGGAGGTGCGCGCGAGCGGTAGCGCGGAGGAATTCGCGCTGCTACTGACCGGGGACGGCGGCTGGGCGGGGCTTGATCAGGAACTCGCGGCGCGCCTGGCGGGCGCTGGCGTGCCCACGGTGGCGCTCAACTCGCTCAAGTATTTCTGGAGCGCGCGCACCCCGGATGAGACCGCGCGCGACGTGGCACGCATCCTGCGGCACTACTTCGACGCCTGGCACAAGGCACGCGTGCTGCTCGTCGGCTACTCCTTCGGGGCCGACGTGCTGCCCTTCGTCGTCAACCGCCTGCCGGCCGATCTGCGCGCGCGGGTTGCGAGCGTGAGTCTGCTGGGAATCGA
>DATHLO010000007.1:0-5019 GCA_035488075.1 Steroidobacteraceae bacterium
TATCGTAACGCCATCGTGAAGTTCACCCTGGACGCCGGCGCGCCCGCGCATCTCATCCGCGGATACTCTGACACCGAGATCCGCATTGGCGAGCGCAGCGTGCACGGCAGCTGCATCGTCACCGCCGATCAGCTGCTGACGGACTGGGGACCGGCGAGCTTTGCCGAGTTCGGCGCTGCGCACCTGGCGACGCTGCTCGCGCTCGCCCCGGAGGTGGTGATTCTTGGCACGGGCATGAGGCAGCAGTTCGCCCCGGCCGCACTGCGGGATGCACTGGCCGGGCGTGGCGTCGGGCTCGAGGCCATGCAACTCGGTGCGGCGTGCCGCACGTTCAACGTATTGGTTCAGGAGGAGCGGCGGGTCGCCGCGGCGCTGTTTCTGCGTTAGCGCCCCAGCTGCCGGAAAGGACGATCGGCAGAAGACACAGGGGGAGGATCAACCAACCAAACAATCATTCGAAGCTGACAGACTCGAACAATTGCACTGTTCTTTTTCTTATTTCGAGATTTTCTTGCTCTTGTTACGACTCCCTCCTCCCTGTGTCTTCTGCCGGTCATCCTCCTCAGCTGCTGTCGTCGTTAGGAGACAGGGCGGCCATGTTAAGCGTGTTCCAGAAGTCCGCGCAAGCTCCCTGACGTGTAACGAGTTTTCGCATGGCAGCGCTCGTGCGCGCATTGAAGCTCGGCACGCGCAGAAGGCTTGTTTTTCCGATGTTTTTTCATAACGCACCGCCTGATCGTTTAAATAACGGTCAGTTTAATTGCGTAAATTCAACAATTTAACGAATTTATCTCATGTCATTACGACACAGGTCATTGCAGAACCCCGCAGCCGGCGGGGAAAAAAGTCAGCTCGTGCCGCCAAGGAGCGGCACGAACGCGACCGGGCCGAGCGCCTCGCGCTCGATGCGCTGTTCGCGCCGTGTGAAGCGCACCAGCTGCTGCTCGCCCTCGGGTCCTACGGGCACGATGAGGCGCCCCCCGAGCTTGAGCTGCTTGAGCAGTGCTTCGGGCACCGTGAGCGGTGCCGCCGCGACCAGGATGCCGTCGTACGGCGCGTGTGCCTTCCAGCCGAGCGTGCCATCGCCGTGGCGGAAGCGCACGTTGCGGATGCCGAGTTCCTTCAGTCGCTCGCGCGCCCGCGTCAGGAGCGGCTCGATGCGCTCGATGGTGTTCAGGTGCCCGACGAGGGGTGCGAGCACGGCGGTCTGGTAGCCACAGCCGGTGCCGACCTCGAGCACGTTGTCGACCGCAGCCGCCTCGAGCAGCGCTTCGGTCATGCGCGCGACGATGTAGGGCTGCGAGATCGTCTGGCCGTAGCCGATCGGCAGTGCCGTGTCCTCGTAGGCGCGGCTGCCGAGTGCCTCATCGACGAAGATGTGCCGCGGCACGTTGCGCACGCGCTCCAGCACGGCCAGATTGCTGATGCCCTGTTCGCGCAGCCGCTGCACCAGACGGTCGCGCGTGCGCGCACTCGTCATGCCGATCCCGGACATGCGCAGGTCAGCCATCGATGGCATCCAGCCACGTGCCCAGCTCGGGCAGCGCCGCGTGACGCGTGAGATCCACCTGCAGCGGCGTCACCGACACGAAGCCCTGGGCAACGGTATCGAAATCCGTCCCCGGGCCCGCATCCTGCTCCGCGCCCGCCGGCCCCACCCAATACACCAGCCGTCCGCGCGGATCGTGCGCACGCATCACCGGCGCCGAGCGGTGGCGGAAGCCAAGACGGCTCGGACGAAAGCCGCGCAGCTGCTCGTACGGCACGTCCGGCACGTTGACGTTAAGAATGAGCGCGCGCTGCAGGGGACTCTTGAGCAGCTGCGCGACCAGCACCCGCGCCACCTCCGCGCCGGTGCGAAAGTGCCCGCCGCCCGCGCCCGTGGTGCACAAGGACACGGCGATCGTGGGCAGCCCGAGAAAGCGCCCCTCGACGGCCGCCGCCACCGTGCCCGAGTAAAGCACGTCGTCGCCGAGGTTCGCGCCGTCGTTCACGCCCGAGACCACCATGTCGTGCTCGTAGTCGAACAGCCCCGAGATCGCCAGGTGCACACAGTCGGTCGGGGTCCCGGGAACAAAATACACACCGGGCTCGGACTCGAACACCCGCAGTGGCACGTCCAGGGTGAGGGAGTTACTGGCGCCGCTGCGGTTGCGGTCAGGCGCGACCACGGTCACCTCTGCCAGCGTCGCGAGCGCCGCGCGCAGACGGTGAATGCCCTCGGCACGATAGCCGTCATCGTTACTGATCAGGATCTTCACGTACGCTGATGAGCCGCTAAAAAGTGCGCGTGACTATACTGGAAGGAGGGCCTGTTTGGCGGAGGCAGCGTGACGGTCCTACCCGATGAGGAAAACCCGGACGAGCCCACCGACGCGCAGCTGTTTCGGGAGGCGGTGCGCGGCGTCAAACCCCTGGGGACGCGTACCGCGCCGCCGGCGGCTCCGAAAGTGCGCCCGCGTGCGCGCTTCACGCGCGCCGACCGCGCCGCGGTCCTGCGCGAGAGTCTGGAGGGCGCGGCGGCTGACCCGGCACTCGCCGCCGGGGACGAACTGGTCTTTCACCGCCCGCACATTCCGCCGGCCGTGGTACGGCGGCTGCGACGCGGGGAGTACCGGGTGCAGCGCGAGATCGATCTGCACGGACTCACCGTCGCGGAAGCCAAGCAGGCGCTGCGCCAGTTCCTGATCGCGGCGCTGGAGGCACGCATGCACTGCGTGCGCATCATTCACGGTAAGGGTCTGCGCTCGGGTCACCGCGGGCCGGTGCTTAAGTCCGCGGTGAGTGCGGTCCTGCGCCGCAGCGGCGCGGTGCTCGCCTACGTCTCCGCGCGCCCGGTCGATGGCGGCACGGGCGCGGTATACGTGCTGCTCGGGGGCGACTGAGGTCTCACCCCGCAGTGTTCGCTGCGGCAGGCTCGATGAGCTCGCGCAGCACGGCGGTGGCAAAGCTGCCGCGGCCGAGGCGAAAGTGCAGTACGAGCGCGGCGGGCTCCTCGACCGTGCGCAGCTCATGGACGGCGAGGCGCAGGCTGCGGCGCTCCTGGCGCATGCCGGCGGCCTCGCAGGCGGCGCATTGCTCGGGGAAGCGCGCGGCGACCTGCGCCTCGAGCTCGGCGACGGCGCCCCGGGTTTGCGGTGCCCCCTGCCCCCACAAGGGGCCGGTCGGATGAATCTGCAGCTGCTCGCAGCGCGCCGTGAGGGTGGCATCGGGCGCATCCGCCGCGAAGAAGCTGCCGCGACCTTCAAGGTTCGCCAGATCACCGGGGAGCAGCTGCTCCCAGCTGCCGGCGGCGACGCGCTCGGCGAGCACGGCGTTGAAGAGCACGCTGCGGGCCGCCGAGAGCGCAAAGCCGCGCTCCTGCGGGCGCAGGCCGCGCAGCGCCTGCGCGCTTATCGCAAGATTGCCGCCCTCGCGCCCGAAGCGCTGCGGACCAAAGTAGTTGGGCACGCCGCGGCGCGCGATCGCCATCAGGCGCGGCGCGAGTGCCGCGGCGAGCGCGGCGCCGCCCTCAGGCGCACGCAGCCGAATGGCAAAGCGATTGCCGCTGAGCGCGCCGCGCGGGAGTTTGCGCGTGTGCGGGTGCGCTTCGAGCACCGCGAAGTCCGCCGTGCGCACCGCGCACCAGTCCAGCGGCGTACGCGGCCGCGGCAGCGAGAACCATTGCAGCGCGACCGCGCGGCGGTCCTTCAGACCGGCATAGCCGACCTCGGCCGGGCGGCAGCGCGCAAGGCGCGCCAGCTCGCGCGCGACCCACTGGGTGTTGGCGTTCACCTTGCGCACCTTCACCAGCACATGCGCCCCGGAGCCTGCGGGAGCGAACCCCAGCTCCTCCTCGACCAGGAAGTCCTCGGGCTCAAGGCGCACCTGTGCCTGCAGCAGGGGGGCGCCGTGCGCGTACGGGGGTGCGAGCGCGACGGCGCGCGCACTCGCCTCAGTCGCCGCCACTGATGCGCTCCAGCAGCACCACCGCCTGCGCCGCGATGCCCTCCGCGCGCCCGAGAAAGCCGAGCCCCTCGGTGGTGGTCGCTTTGAGATTGACGCACTCGGGCGCAACCGAGAGGAGCGCGGCGATCCGTGTCCGCATCGCCGCGCGGTGCGGGGCGAGTTTGGGCGTGCCGGCAATGAGCGTGAGATCGGCGTTGAGCACGGTGAGTCCGCGCTCGCGCAGCATGGCGCACACGCGCGTCACGAACAGCGCGCTGTCGGCCCCGCGCCATTGCGGGTCGGTGTCCTTGAAGTGCTCGCCGATGTCACCGAGGCCTGCCGCGCCGAGCAACGCGTCACACAAGGCATGCAGCAGCACATCACCATCGGAATGGGCGAGCACGCCACGTGCATGCGGTACGCGCACACCGCCGAGCATGAGGAAGTCGCCCGGCCCAAAAGCGTGCACGTCAAATCCACAGCCGACTCTCATAAGCGCCTCTTGAGCCTCACCCGTGCCGCGCCCGCAAAATCGCCGCCGCCAGCACCAGATCCTCCGCGGTCGTGACCTTGAGGTTACTTGCCGCTCCTGCGATCAACAGCGGCCGCGCCCCAGCCCATTCGAGTGCCTGCGCCTCATCGCTCGGCGAGCGCTCCGCGGCGTGGGCCTGATCGAGCGCCGCACACAGCGCTCCATAGCGAAACATCTGCGGCGTGAGCGCCCGCCACAGGCCGGCGCGCTCCTGTGTGGCCTCGATCGCGCAGCTGTCCGCCGCAGCACCCTCAGGCAGCGCGCGCTTGAGCGTATCGGTGACGCGTACCGCGAGCACTCCGCCGACTGGGTGCGCGGCGAGCCCCGACACCAGCCGCTCGAGGTCTTGCGCGTCCAGGCAGGGCCGCACCGCATCGTGCACCAGCACCCAGTCCGGCGGCCGCGCTTCCCCGGCGAGGCCCGCGAGCGCACGGCGCACGGACGCGCTGCGCTCAGCACCCCCCACCACCGTGAGCGCCCGCGAGCGCAGCGGCAGGCGCTCCCAGTACTCATCCGTGGGGCCAAGCGCCACCACGATGCGCGCGCAGCGTGCGTCCCGA
>DATHLO010000008.1:0-7491 GCA_035488075.1 Steroidobacteraceae bacterium
GGATGTGCCAAAGATCGTGGACTGGTACATGGACAAGAAGATCTCGATCGACCCGCTGATCACGCACGTCATGCCGCTGCAGAAGATCAACGACGCCTTCGAGCTGATGCACACGGGCGAGTCCATCCGCAGCGTCGTCACCTATTGAAGCCTCGGGGACCGTAAGACCGCGCGGTTGCCAGCCGGCGCCCGCCCGGGCACGCTTACCCCGACGGCTCCAAAGCCATTCAGGACGGTTCCATGACTACGAGCAGTTCGGGTACGGTTCGCAGGCACCTGCTTGCCGCGGGTACGCTGGCGCTGCTGGGCCTCGCACGCCACGCCGGCGCTGCCGGGGCGCCCGCCGCGCCCGAGCGCGTGTATGTCTCCGACGAGCGCGGCGGCAATGTGGTCATCGTGGATCCGCAGTCGGGGAGTGTCGTGGCGCGCATCCCGGTGGGCAAGCGGCCGCGCGGCATCCAGGTGTCACCGGATCACAAGCTCGTGTACGTGGCGCTGTCGGGCTCCCCCATGGGAGGACCGAACGTGGATGAATCGAAGTTGCCACCGCCTGACCGGCGCTACGACGGCATCGGCGTGGTCGACCTGGGCGCGCAGAAGCTGCTGAGCACCTACCAGAGCGGGGCGGACCCGGAGACCTTTGCGCTGTCGCGTGCGGGCAAGACGCTGTACGTGTCCAACGAGGATACCGGCATGCTCTCGGCCGTGGACCTCGGCAAAGGCGTCGTGGCGAGCACGGTGGCCGTGGGCACGGAGCCTGAGGGCGTGGCGGTGAGCGCGGATGATCGGCTGGTGTATGTCGCCTGCGAGACCGCCAACAGCGTCTACGTGGTGGACGCGCAGAGCATGAAGGTGCTGGCGAAGATTCCGACCGAGAAGCGGCCTCGCGCGATTCTCCTGCCCGCCGGCACTCAGCGCGGCTACGTGACGAACGAATTCGGCGCCTCGCTCACGGTCTTCAGCACCCAGGACTACAAGGTCGTGAAGACCATCTCCCTGGGAGACCCGCAGGCGGTGCGCCCGATGGGCATTGCCTCCGCCGACGGCAAGCTTATCTACGTCACCACCGGGCGCTTTGGCGCGCTGCTGGAGATCGACCCCGAAGCCGGGCGGATCGTGCGCACCTTTCCCAACATCGGACAGCGGCCCTGGGGTCTCGCCCTGAGTCGCGACGGACAGAAGGCCTTTACGGCCAACGGCCCCTCCGGGGATATTTCCATCGTCGATCTGAAATCAGGACAGGTGGATGCCCGGATCGCCGTCGGCGGCAGCCCCTGGGGGATCGTCGCCGCACCCGCGGTGCCCGCCGGGCACTGAGCGGCTGCGTCACCTGCGACGTCCGTCACGCGCGTGAACGTGGCCCGCACAGGTATGCTAGCGGCCCGTGACTGAGAAAAGATCCGCCGCGGCGGCTAACCCGCGCGTTGCGGCTGCGGGGACCGCGGCCGCTGGAGAACCGATGACCGACGGCGTATACGGCCAGCGCGCCGCCTTTGTCTCGATCACCACGCTGTTTTTCGCGTGGGGTTTCATCACCGCGACCGTCGATCCGCTGATCGCAGCGCTGAAGACGATCTACAGTCTCTCCTACGCCGAGGTGATGCTGACGCAGTTTGCGTTCTTCATGGCCTACGGGGTGGTGTCGCTGCCGGCCGCCCCGTTGGTGCGGCGCCTGGGCTATGCGCGTGCCATCGTGCTCGCGCTCACCATCATGATCGGCGGCTGCGTCGTGGTTCCGCTCGCCACGCACCTGGACACCTTTGCCATCGTGCTGGTGGCGCTCTTCATCATCGCATGCGGCATCACCATCTTGCAGGTCGCGGCCAACCCGCTGGCCGCGGCGCTCGGGCCGCCCGCGCGTTCGCATTTTCGGCTGACCCTGTCGCAGGCCTTCAATTCGCTCGGCACCGCCATCGCGCCGTACCTGGCCTCCTCGGTGCTGCTCGCGGGCGGGATCTTCGCCGCCAGCGCGACGAGCCCCGTTACGCCCACGCAGCGAGCCGAGTCTTTGCGCCACATTGATTTCGCCTTCGTCGTCATTGCCGCGCTTACCGCACTGCTCGCGCTTTTTATCTGGTCCATGCGGGCGCGCCTGCGAAGCGCCGCGCCGCTGCAAGACGCGGCCGAGGACTCCTCGGTCGTGCGCGCGCTACGCTCACCCTGGGCGCTGCTCGGGGCGGGGGCCATTTTCCTCTATGTCGGCGCGGAGGTTGCCATCGGCAGTCTCATGACCAACTTTCTGCACCAGCCGGACGTGTTCGACGTGTCACTGGTACAGGCTGGCAAACTCGTCAGCATCTACTGGAGCGCGGCCATGGTGGGCCGCTTCATCGGCAGCGCTCTGTTGCGCCGGGTCAGTGCCGGTCGGCTGCTGGCAGCTGCGGCGGTCTGCGCCGCACTTCTGTGCCTGACGGTGCGTCTGACGCCCGGCTCGGCCGCCGGCGTGGCGGCGCTGTCGGTCGGCCTCATGAACTCCATCATGTTTCCGGTGATTTTCACGCTCACGCTCGAGCGCTCGCGCGCTTCGCAGGCGGCCACTTCGGGACTGCTGTGCATGGCCATCGTGGGCGGGGCCTTCCTGCCGCGCCTGGCGGGACACATCGCGGACGCGAGTGGCCTGCGTGCCGCCTACATCGTGCCGCTACTCGCTTACCTGTGCATCAGCGCTTTTGGATTTGCCGCAGCCCGCTCGGCACCCGCGGCGGCGCGCGGAGCTGGACTCAGCGCCAGCTAGGCCTCGGTGCCGAGCGAGGGCACGTGTCCGGCACGCGGTAACAGCAGCTTCAGGAGCGGCCCGGTCATGAGGGTCGTCGTGATCGCCATGATCACGAGGATCGTGAACACTTTCGGTGGAATGAAGCCGAGCTCGAGCCCGATGTTGAGCACGATCAGCTCCATGAGGCCCCGGGTGTTCATCAGCGCGCCGAGTATCCAGCCGTGATGGTTGTCGAAGCCGGTGAGGCGCGCCGCCGCGTACACGGGCAGGATCTTGCCAAGTGCGGCGGCGGCAAGCACGACCAGGAGCCAGCTCAGATCCCCCGCGCTGCCGAGTCCGAGTACGTTGGTGCGCAGCCCCGTGAAGGTGAAGAACACCGGCAGGAAGAATACCAGCACGAACTGGCCGACCTGGCGGTGCCAGGCATGCACGAAGTCCGGATAGCGGTGAAAGAGCAGGCCGGCAGCGAAGCCGCCGAAGATCGCGAAAATGCCGAGTTGGTAGGTGCAGATGCCGGTGGCGAACAGCAGACACAGCACCACCGCCATGAGATTGGCCGGCAGGCCGCCGGCGCGCAGCGGATTCGCCACCAACAGCCGTGCAACCAGCGGCCTGAGCACGAAGCACAGCACGAGCACGAACAGCAGCAGGCCGCCCAGCTGCAGCAGCGCGCCCCTGCCGGAGAATTTCGCGGCCGCGTAGGCGGATACTCCCGCGAGCAGCAGCCAGCCCATGACGTCATTGACGGCGGCCGCCGAGATCGCCACGACCCCGACTTCCGTGCGCGTGAGCCCGTACTCGCGCAGGATGCGTCCGAGTACCGGCACCGCGGTAATCGCCAGCCCCACACCGCAAAACAAACTGTAGGCCGTGGGGTCGATGCCGGGCGCCAGCGCCGCACCCGAGAGCCTGCCGATGATGATGCCGAGGATCAGCGGCACCGCGACGGATGCGAGTGTTACCGCAGTCACGGCACGCACGTTGCGGCGGCTCTTCAAGTGCTCGAACTCAAAGTCCATCCCGATCTGAAACATGAGCAGAATGAGGCCGATCTGGCTGATGATGATGATCGGGGTCGGGGCCTGCGCGCCAAACACCGCGCGCGCGGTCTCGGGAAAGAAGTGCCCGAAGAGCGAGGGGCCGAGGATCAGCCCGGCCAGGATTTCGCCGACGACGCCCGGTTGCCCGAGCCTTCTGAGGATCGTGTTGCCGATGCGTGCCGCCGCGATCATCACGATGAGCTGCAGTAGTACCGAGAACAGCAGCTCCTCGGTTTGGTGGACCGCATCGCTCACCCGCGCGCGCCTCCGCTACCACACGCCCGCGTTGCGAGGGTTCCCGCTGCGGGGCTGCTACCGCTGATGAGCGGCTGCTGCCGCTGTAACCTCACGCAGGCGGCCGCGCGCGCGCGAGGCATTCCACTTCCAGCAGCGCGCCGCGTGCCAGTCCGCTCGCACCGATGGCGCTGCGGGCCGGCAAGCGGTCGGCCTTGAAATAGGTTACGTAGATCTTGTTGAAGTCCTCCCAGCGCGACATGTCGTTGAGCATCACCGTACACTTGAAGACGTCATCAAAACCCAGGCCTGCCTGCTGCAGCACCGCGCCGATGTTGCTCATCGTCTGGCGCGCCTGCTCGTTGAAGGCCGCCGGCAGTGTGCCGTCGGCCAAAGTGCCGATCTGCCCGGACAGGTAGAGGACATCGCCGACCCTGACCGCCGCGGAGAAGGGTGCGTGCGGGATGTTGGACTTGAGGTATTCGGCCGATGGGGCTGCGGGGGTCGTGACCGTCTTGCAAGCCTCGGCACCCACAAGAACACTTGTGCAGACGAGCGCAGCACCCAGGCAGCGGCTGCGCCTGAACGGTGACAGGTTCCACATCATCGGCTTCTCCCGTGGGCGGCAGGGCGTGTTGGCTCCCTCGTGCGCGTCGGGATTTTATCGCGTATCGATCTGACAGGACGGAGCAATTGCCTGTGGGGCGGAAGCTGCGCCGCGCGGCGGCGAGGCTTTACCGGTCGGGGGGCGATGTCCATAATGGCGGCGGCTCTTAATCGCCGTTGCGCTGCGTGGAAGAACTCCCTTGGGGCGATTTCGCTGTGCTACAGGCCGCGGGATCCGGTGACTACATGACACCCCAAGCCACGCACGCGCTGCTGACCGCCGCGATCATCGCCCTCATTGCGTTGCGTCTGTACTCGCGCATCCGACGCTCGATTGGCCGCCAGCGCTTCTCGCGCGTGCGGCCGTGGGTCACGATGGTCATCTTTCCCCTGCTGCTGGTGCTGCTCGCATTTGGCACGCGTACGCAGCCGCTCGTGCAAGCCTCCCTCGCCGCCGGGGTTGTGGCGGGCATCGCGCTCGGCGTGCTCGGCTTGCGTCTGACGCGCTTTGAAGTGACAGGGGAGGGAATGTTCTATACCCCGAGCGCGCATCTTGGCGTGGCGCTTTCGACGCTGCTCGTGTGCCGGATCGCCTACCGCTTCGTGATCGTCGGTCTTCCCGGTGTCACCGGCAACGGTGCGCCGCCGCCGGCTCCCCCGACGCTGACGCCGCTCACGTTGCTGCTCATCGGTACCCTGGCGGGTTACTACTGCACCTATGCCATCGGCCTGCTGCGCTGGTCGGCGCGCAACTTGAGCGTGACGCCGCCGCACAGCCCGCCCCCTTAAAGGCTACGTGCGGCGTGCATATGCGGCACGTGTGTCTTACTTGGCAACGAAGACGCTCTTGGGCAGCCGTACGTGGACGCCGACGTTCGGCTTGTCGACCAGTTGGGTGACGGCGACGTTGCCCGCGATGCTGACCAGTTGGTACGCCTCGTGCCGTGTCAGCTGCTTCTCGCTGACGAGAAAGTCCACCATCTCCTGGATGGCGGCCTTGGTTGCGACCATCAGATCCGGGTCGGTCGCCATGCTGATGAAGTCAGCGGGGGTTTCCGCGCGTGGCCAGGTGAGTTTCAGGTCCTTGCGCACGGTGAGCTGCACGCGGCCACGCAGGGAAGTCTCGATGGCGGTCTGATCAACCTCGCCGTCGCCCTGCGCCACGTGGCCGTCGCCGATCTCGAAGAGCGCCCCGCGCGCGAAGACCGGAATGTAGAGCGTGGAGCCGACGATCAACTCGCGGTTGTCGAGGTTGCCCGCGTGCCGCCCGGGCGGATTACTGCTGAGGCGGCCGGCCGCGGGCGCCGGGGCGACGCCCATGCTGCCGAAGAACGGGCGCAGGGGGATGACAATGCCGGGTGCGAACTCGGCCGTCATGCGCGTGCGATCGAGGCCGATGATCGTGGCCGGCCGGCCCGGCTCGCAGTTTTCCGGGAGGATACCGCTGCAGCCGTTGTAGCCGTAATCGATCGGCAGCTCGATGGAGAGGATCTTCACCGCGAGTACGTCACCGGGCTCGGCCCCTTCGACGTAGATCGGTCCGGTGAGGATGTGGCCGCCGGGGCCGCGACGCTCGCCCGTCACCTCCGCGACGATGGCCTTGAGCGAAGACTGAATCTTCTCATCCGGCACGCCCGCTTTGGCCAGCCCCGCGGGTGTGTTAGTGAGCAGGGTGTCCACGTCGACGATGTCGCCGGAGTCGATGCGCAGAACCGGCGGTGCCTCTGACCAGTAATAGCCGTAGACCACCGTGGCCGGCGTCGCCTCGAGCCGATGCGTGACCGGGGCGTGCGCACTGGCAGGGGCGAGCCCGAGCAGCACACTGATCGCCGGCAGCAACGCGCGCATCAGCGCTCGTAGCGGATCAGGGAGGTGCGATGAGCGAGCGTGTCGTACAGCGCACGGCCGTCGGCATTGAATTCCTGGGTCATCCAGTAAACCGAGCCGGCCTTGACGCGATCGGCAGCCGCATACACCGCGTGGATCAAGGCGCGCGCGACTCCACCGCCGCGCGCCGCCGGATCGACGAACAGGTCCTCGAGGTAGCAGATATCGTTGAGCGACCAGGTCGAGGAATGAAACAGGTAGTGAACGAATCCAAGCAATGTACCCTCGCGTTCGGCCACCAGCCCATAGGGCGGCTGGCGCTCGTCGACGAGTCGCGCAAAGGTCGCATCCGTAACCGCATCAGACAGATGCTGGCGGTAGAAGCGCAGGTATCCCTTCCAGAGGATTTCCCATTGCGCGCGGTCGCTGGGCCGTAAAGCTCTGATGTCAGACACGCAAATCTCCGCAGGTTCCAAGCGGTCGCAGTAGCGGAAGTGTAGCCGCTGCCGCCGAGGAAAGGCGATGGACGAGTAAGCGCGGCCGCAGCCGCACGGCGCCAACGGGGTTTCGCCGGCCGCGGTCGGGCTATAAGCTAGCGCAAGAATACGAGTCGCGCTCCGGCAGTCCTGACGTCCGCCGTGGGGTGATACGGGAAATCCGTCGTAAGAAAACGCCCGCGTGGCGGTCTGCGTTTCTGCGCACGCAGGGAGGACAGCGGAATGAAGGTCATGCGGTCGCTGGGTGCGCTTGTGCTGCTGACGCAGCTGCTGGCCGCGCACGCGAGCGATGACCCCGCGACCGGCCTGGCGGACTCCGCGGCGCTGCGGGCAACGGTCTTTGGCACGCCGCCGGAGGACGTCGCACCGCTCCCCGCCCTGGTGCCGCTCGATGAGATCGATATCGCGCTGCCCTGGGCGCGACCGCTGCCGGCCGTGCTGTGGTTCAATCGGCGCCTGCGCGTGTGGTTTTCGGCGCAGGACAAGCCCGCGCCGCTCGCCATCGTGATCTCGGGCACCGGGAGCGACGGTAACACCGAGAAGCTCTCGTTATTGCGTGCCGCGCTCTACG
>DATHLO010000009.1:0-2958 GCA_035488075.1 Steroidobacteraceae bacterium
CTTCTGCATCGAGGACAACGCCTTCGGCATCTCCGTGCCCTCGCACCTGCAGACCCCCGGCGGCAACATCGCCGCGAACCTCGCGGCCTTCCAGGGCCTCACCATCCTCGAAGGCGACGGCAGCGATCCTCGGGAGGTCGCCGAGCTGACACGGGACGCCGTGGCGCGCGTGCGCGCGGCGCGCGCGCCGCTGCTCCTGCGCCTGCGGGTGCCGCGCCTCTCCGGACACTCCGGACAGGACACGCAGGCCTACAAATCTGCGGACACCCTGAGCGAGGAGCGCGCGCGCGATCCGCTCGCGCGTCTGCACGCCTATCTGGTGCCCGAGAGGATGACGGCGGCGCAGTGGACGCAGATTGCGCAGGACGCGCGCAGCGAAGTGCAGCTCGCCGTGGAGCGCGCACTCGCACGCCCGCAGCCGGATCCACACGCGCTGACGCGATACGTGTTCTTCGAGGACGGCGCTGTGCAGGAGCAGGGCGGTCTGCGTCCGGAAGGGGTGAGCGTTGCTCCGGTCAGCACGGTGGCGCAGCCGGAAGCGACGCGCATCAACATGCTCACCGCGATCCGGCGCACGCTTGATGTGGAGCTCGCGCTCAATGAGCGCATGCTCGTGTTCGGCGAGGACGTGGGTCCGAAGGGCGGTGTACACGGCGCAACGCTCGGACTGCAGGAAAAGTACGGCGCGGCGCGGGTGTTCGATACCAGTCTTTCCGAGGAGGGCATCATCGGGCGCTCGGTGGGCATGGCGCTCGCGGGTCTGCTGCCGGTGGCCGAGATCCAGTTCCGAAAGTACGCCGAGCCGGCCGCCGAGCAGCTCAACGACTGCGGCACGCTGCGCTGGCGCACGGATAACCGCTTTGCCGCGCCCATGGTGGTGCGCATGCCCGGCGGGTTCTTCAAGTGCGGTGACCCCTGGCACAGCCAGACCAATGAGGTCGCCTTCCTGCACGGTATCGGCTGGCACTTCGCCGTGCCCTCGAACGCGCAGGATGCGGTCGGGCTCTTGCGCGCAGCGCTGCGCGGCAACGATCCGGTGATCTTCTTCGAGCATCGCGCCTTGCTGGATGGCGCCTCGGCGCGCCGTCCCTACCCGGGTAATGCCTACGCGCTGCCCTTTGGCGTAGCAAGTGTCGTGCGCCCGGGGAGCGAGATCACGGTGGTCACCTGGGGTGCGATGGTGGAGCGCTGCGAGCAGGCCGCTGCACAATCGCACGTGGACGCCGAGGTGCTCGACTTACGCACGCTGTCCCCGTGGGACAAGGCTGCGGTGCTCGCCTCGGTAGCGAAGACGCGCCGCTGCCTGATCGTGCACGAGGACAACCTCACGGCCGGCTTCGGCGCGGAGATCGCCGCCACACTCGCCCAGGAGTGCTTCTTCAACCTGGACGCACCTATCGAAAGACTCGCGATGCCCGACATCCCCAGTCCGCACAATCCCCTGCTGCTCGAGGCGGCGGTGCCGAGCGTGGCACGCATCACGCGCAGCCTGCAGCATCTGGCGAGCCTCTAGGCGCCGCCGCGATGAGTGATCAGGTCGAAGTACGCGCCCCCGCCGAGCAGACCGAGGGTACACGCTCGCAGATCCTGCGCTGGCTGAAACAGCCCGGCGAGAGCGTGACGGAAAATGAGCCGCTGATTGAGATCGAGACCGACAAGGTCACCGTGGAGGTGGCCTCGCCCGCCGCCGGCGTGCTGCGGGAGATTCTCAAGCACGAGCAGGAAGAGATCGCACCCGGGGAGCTCCTCGGACGCATTGAGGCGGGAGGCGCCGGCGTGGCCAGCCGTCCGAGTGCTGCCGCGGCGTCGCCCGCGGGCGCTAGCGCTGCCGCCGCCCAGGTGGCAGCGTCGGTGCGCTCGCCGGCGAACGCAGCGCTCAGTCCCGCGGTGCGGCGCCTCCTCACCGAGCACGGGCTCGAGGCGAGCGCGGTCGCCGGCAGCGGCCCTTCCGGCCGCATCATGGTCGAGGACGTGCTGCGCGCAGCCGCTGGCGCACGCCCGCCGATGAGCGCCGTCGAGCCGAACGCGGCCGCCGCGGCACCCGCCGTCTCCGGCACGCGCCGTGTCCCGCACAGCGCGGTGCGCAAGCGCATCGCCGAGCACATGGTGCAGAGCCTGCTGCATACCGCCCCACACGTCACGAGCGTATTTGAAGCGGACATGAGCGCCGTGCTGGAGGATCGGGCGCGCCAGCGCGAGGCGTTTGCGCGCGCCGGCGTGCCGCTCACCCTGACCGCCTACTTCGTGCAGGCGGCGGTGGCGGCGCTGCGTGCGGTTCCCGAGGCCAACAGCCGCTGGACCGAGACGGCGCTGGAAATTTACGAGGCGATGAACATCGGCATCGCCACCGCGGTGGAGGGCATTGGGCTTCTTGTGCCGGTACTGCGCGATGCGCAGGCGCGCGATCTTCTGGAGACCGCGCGCGGCCTGGATGATCTCGTGCAGCGCGCGCGCGCCGGCAAACTGACACCCGCAGACCTGAGGGGCGGCACCTTCACGATCTCTAACCACGGCGTGAGCGGCAGTGTGCTCGCCGCGCCGATCATCATCAACCAGCCGCAGTCGGCCATCCTTGGCGTGGGCAAGCTCGAGCGGCGCGCGGTGGTAGTGCAAGAGGGCGATCAGGAGCGCATCGCAGTGCAGCCGCGCTGTTATGTGACACTTACCGTGGATCACCGCGCGATGGACGGCCACGAGGCCAATCGCTTCCTGACAACCGTCGTGGCGAAGCTGACCGGATGGCCGGCCTAGTCGGATGATGAGCTGCCGTGGCCGGGCAGCACAGTTGCGGGCTTGAGCCGATCGAGCGCGCGAGCGAGGATGAGCTGCGGGCGCTGCAGCTTACGCGCCTCAGGCACTGTCTCCAGCACACCTACGAGCACGTCGGCCCCTATCGCGCCAAGTGCGAGCGCGCCGGTGTGCACCCGCAGGATCTGCGCACGCTCGAGGATCTGCGGC
>DATHLO010000010.1:0-11310 GCA_035488075.1 Steroidobacteraceae bacterium
ACTGCTGGCCCCTTCCGCGCGCAATGCGTGCGCAATGTGCTCCGTGAGTCCGCACCGCGCAGCGAGCGCTGCGGTGCCGATCGCCCGCGCAAACGCGACAGCATCGGCGCGACCGTGGCTTTTTACCACGATCCCGGCAAGGCCCACCATGCAGGCGCCGTTGTAGCGGCGCGGGTCCAGCCCCGCGGCTGCACGGCGCAGCACCGGGCGGGCGACGAGGCCGGCGAGCCGATCAAGGAAGGAAGCCTGAAACTCCTGCCGCATACGATCGGCGATGAGGCCGGCGACGCCCTCCATGGTCTTGAGGGCGACGTTGCCGGTAAAGCCGTCGGTAACCACGACGTCTACATCGCCGGAGAAGATGTCATCGCCCTCGACAAAGCCCACGTAGTTGAGCGGACTCGCTGCGAGCAGCGCGTGCGCGGCCTGCACCCCCTCGTGGCCCTTCATGTCCTCCTCGCCGATGTTGAGCAGTCCAATGCGTGGGTTGGGCAGGCCGTAAACGTCGCGGGCGATGATGGCGCCCATGGCGGCGAACTGGCGCAGCTGCTCCGGGGTCGCCTTGGTGTTGGCGCCCAGATCGAGCATGTGCGTGAGGCCGTGGGCCGCGGGGATGGCCGAGATGATGGCGGCGCGCTCGACGCCCGGCAGCGTCTTCAGCACAAAGTGCGCAATGGCGGTGAGCGCGCCGGTATTGCCGGCGCTCACCGCCGCGCTCGCGCGCGCCTCGCGCACGAGGTCGATCGCGACGCGCATCGAGGAGTCCTTCTTGCGGCGGATCGCCTCGCGCGGTTTCTCCTCCATGGTGACGACCTGGGATGCGGCCACCACTTCGGCGCGCGCGCGCACCGCCTGCGGCAGCGCGTTCAGCGCCGCGCCGAGCAGCTGCGCCTCCCCGACCAGCAGCAGGCGCAGCTCGGGGTCGTCGGCCAAGGCGCGCAGCGCACCGGCAACGTACTCGCGCGGCTCATGGTCGCCGCTCATAGCGTCGATCGCGATCGGCAGCACGCAGGCCCCTTGGGTCCGGCGCAACGTCGGTAGGGGTTATTCCTTGTCGTCGCTCTCGGCGGGCTTTTCGATCACGCGCCGGCCGCGATAGAAGCCATCGGGCGTAATGCGGTGGCGCAGGTGCGTCTCACCGGACTGCGGATCGGTCGACAGGGCGGGCTTCGTAAGTGCGTCGTGCGAGCGGTGCATCCCGCGGCGCGATGGCGTCTTGCGACTTTTTTGTACGGGCATGAATCAGCTCCTCACTCGAATGCGACTCTAACGTTTCAACAGGTCCGCCAGCTGCGCGAACGGGCGGTGCGTATCCGCCGGTGCCGCTGCCGCAGCCTCCGGAACCGACGCGCAGCGCGCATCGCCCTCGTGCAGCGGTACGATGGGCAGACTCAAAAGCAGCTCCTCCGTGATGAGCTCCCCGATGCTGATGCGCCCGCCCGGAGCGAGCACCGGCTCGAGCTCCTCGGGCACCCGCGCGGCCTCGGCCTCCGAATGCAACAGCGCCACCCGCACTTGCGAGTTCAGCGCAAATTCCAGCGGCTGCATGCACCGCTGGCACTCAAGCGTCGCGGTACCCTCGAGCGTCAGCCGCGCGACCGCGAGTCCCCGTTCGCGCGTAAACTGAGCGCGCCCGTGCACATTGCCTGCGACACCTGCGCGCTGGGGGCGCAAGCCGGAAAGCTCGGCGAGCGGGATAGCAAAGTCGACGTCGGCTCCACCATCGGCCAGCCGGTCGACCTCAAGCGGCCTCGACCAGGGCGGCAACATGGGGCGCGTATGATAGGTATCGAGTGTGCCTAAGTCAAAGCCGGTTTTGTTGCTAACTCGTTGTTTCTCGAAGGTGATTCGGGCGGCACGGTGAGTCCTGCGCCGACGCTCGTGCTCGCCTCGACCTCCGCCTACCGGCGTGAGCTCCTCACCCGTCTCGGGCTGCCCTTTGAGGTGCAGTCCCCGGGCGTGGAGGAGTGGCCGGTCGCCGGGGAGTTGCCCATGGACCGGGCGCTGCGGCTCGCGCTGGAAAAGGCACTCGCCGTGGCCGCCCGGCAACCGCAGGCGCTCGTGATCGGCAGCGATCAGGTGGCCGCCTCGGGCAACGGGGTGCTCGATAAGCCCGGCGACGCGCCGCGCTGTCGCGCGCAGCTCGCGCGCCTGAGCGGGCAAACCGCACGCTTCTACACCGCCTGCGCTGTGATTGGCCTGGAGCCGGCGATACGGCAGGTGCATCTGGACACCACCGTCGTCACCTTCCGCACGCTCACGGCCGCGGAGATCGAGCGCTACGTCGAGCGCGATCGGCCCTACGACTGTGCGGGGGGCTTCAAGGCGGAGAGCCTGGGGGTCGCGCTCCTGGAGAGCATCGACAGCTGCGATCCGACCGCCCTTATCGGGCTACCCCTGATCTGGCTCGCCGGCGCGCTGCGGAGTGTTGGCTGCCCGCTGCCCTAGCGCGGCGGTGCGCGCCGGGCTTCTTCATCGCGCCGAGCTGATCGAGGACCGCGCCCAGCTCCGGCGGCAGCGGCGTGTTGACGCTGAACTCCCCGCCCTGCGGCCAGCTGAAGCTCACACTGCTCGCGTGCAGGAACATGCGCCGCAGTCCTAGGGCGCGCATCGCCTCGTTGAACGCCGCCGCGCCGTACTTCTCATCCCCCGCCACCGGGTGACCGGCGTGCTGTGCGTGCACGCGGATCTGGTGCGTGCGGCCGGTTTCGAGCGTGACCTCGACCAAAGTGGCGGTCTTGCCGAAGAACTGCACGGGACGGAAGGTGCTCACCGAGGCTTTGCCCGCCGCCCCTACGCGCACGGTGCGCTCGCCCCCGACACGCGTGTCGGTGCGCAGCGGCGCATCGATGCGCTTTTGTCCCAGATCCCACTTGCCTTGCAGCAGCGCAAGGTAGCGTTTCTCGAAGCCCTCCTCGCGCAGCAACGCGTGCAGACTGCGCAGCGCCGCGCTGCGCCGCGCGATCAGCAGGCAGCCGCTCGTGTCGCGATCGAGCCGGTGCACGAGTTCGAGGGACTCCTCGGGCCGCAGCGCGCGCAGCGCCTCGATCACCCCGAAGTTCACGCCGCTCCCCCCATGCACGGCGATCCCGGCGGGCTTGTCGAGCACCAGCAGCTTCGCGTCCTCGTATACGATCGCCTCGTGGATGCGCGCCAGCAGCTCCTGCGAGGGCCTGGCGGGCTTGGCCGCAGTCCCCGCCGGCGCCAGGCGCACCGGGGGGATGCGAATCTTATCGCTCGCGTTCAGGCGCGTTTCGGGCCCCGCGCGCTTGCCGTTCACGCGCACCTCGCCCTTGCGGATCACGCGGTAGACGCGGCTGCGCGGCAGGTCGCCCAGGCGCTTCTGCACGTAGTTATCGAGGCGCTGCCCGGCCTCCTCGGCGCTCACCTCGCAGTGCTGGACGGGGGTGCGAATTTCGGGGATTTCAGGCTCGGGCAAGGGATCCTCGGCGTAAGACATTGTTTCTACAACGGTCTGTGGAGTATACTCCGCGGGTCGTCCGCGACGCGGACGCGCCAGTGGTGGTGGCCTACGGTCGCCGCCCGTTTTAGTTGGACCTCTGAATCGAGGCCATCGCATTGGGCCGCCAAGATCGCGCCGGCTGCGTCGAATCTCGCAACATTCGAGACTTCCGCAGACGGTGGCGTCGGTCGAGTTCACCGAAGGTTTCCTATTCGCACCGCCCGTAAAGCGGCGGTCATCAACGTGACTGACGAGATTCGCTCTCATTCGCCAGGTTTATGGAATCTTCGCTGCCGCGGACGCTTCGTCCCGTGGCCTCCCGCCGTTTGCTTGCCGGCCCCTCACCGCACAGTAGGGGCACATGAAGAGAATGTTAGTGAATGCAACTCAGGAAGAGGAGTTGCGCGTCGCTCTGGTTGATGGACAGAAGCTGTTTGACCTGAGTATCGATTTACCTTCCCGCGAACAGAAAAAAGCCAACGTCTACAAGGCCCGTATCTCCCGCGTCGAGCCCTCGCTCGAAGCGTGCTTCGTCGATTACGGCGCGCAGCGGCACGGCTTCCTGCCGCTGAAAGAAGTCTCCAAGGAATACTTCCGCCAGCAGCCGCAGGGCGGCCGGATGAACATCCGCGAGCTGCTCCAGGAGGGGCAGGAACTCATCGTGCAGGTCGAGAAGGAGGAGCGCGGCACCAAGGGCGCGGCGCTCACCACCTTCATCAGCCTCGCCGGACGCTTCCTCGTGCTGATGCCCAACAACCCGCGTGCCGGGGGCGTCTCGCGCCGCATCGAGGGCGAGGACCGCGACCAGATGCGCGAGGTGATGAACCAGCTGCAGATCCCGGAAGGCATGGGCGCCATCGTGCGCACCGCCGGGGTGGGGCGCTCCGTGGAGGAGCTGCAGTGGGACCTGGACAATCTGAAGGTGCAGTGGGAGCAGATCGAGGCGGCCGCCAAGGACCGCGCGGCCCCGTTTCTGGTCTTCCGCGAAAGCGACGCCGTCACCCGCTCCATGCGCGACTACCTCTCCGATGACATCGGCGAAGTGCTGGTCGACGATCCGGGCGCCTTCCAGAAGGCGCAGGAGTACATGCAGCGCTTCATGCCGGCGGACGCGCAACGCAAGCTTAAGCTCTACACGGACGACATCCCGCTCTTCACGCGCTTCCAGATCGAGAGCCAGATCGAGTCGGCCTATGCGCACAAGGTGCAGCTGCCCTCCGGCGGCAGCATCGTCATCGATTACACCGAGGCGCTGGTCTCGATCGACATCAATTCCGCCCGCGCCACGCGCGGCAGTGATATCGAGACGACGGCGACCAACACCAATCTTGAGGCGGCGGACGAGATTGCCCGTCAGCTGCGCATCCGTGACATCGGCGGCCTGATCGTCATCGACTTCATCGACATGGAGGTCCCGAAGAATCAGCGCGAAGTCGAGGACCGCCTGCGCGACGCCATGAAGATGGACCGCGCGCGCATCCAGATCGGTCGGCTGTCGCGCTTTGGCCTGCTGGAGATGTCGCGCCAGCGCCTGCGCCCCTCGCTCGGGGAGTCGAGCCACATCGTCTGCCCGCGCTGCGTCGGCATCGGCAGCATACGCAGCGTCGAGTCGATGACGCTCGCGGTGCTACGCCTGATCGGCGAGGAGCTGCGCAAGGATCGCACCGCACGCGTCATCGCGCAGGTGCCGGTGGCCGTCGCGACCTACCTCATCAACGAGAAGCGCGAGTGGCTGCGCACGCTCGAGGACAAGAGCGAGACCGAACTGTTCATCGTGCCGAACGAGAACATCCAGACACCGGAGTACTCGATCAAGCGCGTGCGCGAGGATGAGATGGATCTGCCCGAGCACCGTCAGGCGACCTATCTCATGCCGACCGCACCGGCAGCCGTGGAGCCCGGCTCCGCGCAAGACCGCAAGGTGACGCCAGAGGCGCCGGCGGTGGCGACGCTGCTGCCAACGACCAGCGCGCCGGTCGCGGCACCGAGCGCGCCGAGCGCCGCGCCGGCACCCGTGCCGGCGGCCGCGCAGGGCGGGGGCTTTTGGGCGCGCTTTAAAAAGATGCTGGCCGGTGAGCCGCAGCCGGCGAGCACCCAAGCCGCCGCGCCCGCCGAGGGCGCGCCGGTGCGCGCACCGCGGCGTGAGGAGGCGCCGCGCCACGACGGACGACGCGATCGCCCGCGGCATTCACGCTCCGCCGATGGCGCCCGCCGTGACCGCGGCGACGGTCGCCGCAGCGAGGGACGCGATCGCAATCGCGGCGAGCGCGATCACCGGGACCGCGATCGCAACCGCGGCGGTGAGGGACGTCGTCCGGAGCGCAGCGGCGAGCGCGCCGGCGGCGCACCGCGCGCCGATAGCCCGCCGCGCGATCTCGCGCCGCGCGATACCCCTTCGCCGGACCTGACAACCCGGGATAACCACGCGCTTCCGGATCCGAATGCCCCGCCCCCGGCGGCCGGTGCGCCGGGCGAGATGCGTCAGGAGCGCAGCGATCGTCCGGAACGCAGCGGACGTGGGCGGCGTGGCCGGCGCCGCGGTCGTCGCGGTGGCGGCGGCGGTGGCGGTGGCAGTTCGCGTGAGGGCAACCTGGGGCCCGAGGGCACCATGGCCTCGCCGGAGCCCGGCGCGGAGCGCAGCGAGCTTCCGCGCGTGGCCGCAAACGAATCGCAAGGTCCGGGCAACGGATCGCACGAGGCACCCGCGGCTGCACCCGAGCGCGAGTCACGCGCCGCGACCCCGGTACGCGAGTATCACGCCGAGCCGCGCGAAACGGGCCCGGCTCACGAGCCCACGCCGCTGGCGCATTTTGAGCCCAGTCCGCGCCCCGAGGGCGCAGCGGCCGACACGAAGCCCTACGTTGTGTGGACCTCCGCGCCCGTCGAGAAGGTGCCGGGCGGCCGCGGACCCGAAGAGTAACGGCGCGCCTAAGCAGCACGCAGGCGCTGGCGCAGATGCGCCAGCAGTCCGCGCGCGGCGGCTTCCACAAGGTCCAGTACCTCTTCGAAGCCGTTCGGACCGCCGTAGTAAGGGTCCGGAACCTCGCGCACATCCTGCTGCGGCGCATACTCGAGGAACAGTTGCAGGCGCTCGTGCGCAGGCGCACGGCGGCGCAATGCGCGCAGATTTTCCTCATCCATTGCCAGGATGAGATCAAAGCGCTCGAAGTCCGCAGGCTCGATCACCCGTGCCCGCAGCCGCTCGAGGTCATAGCCACGGCGGGCCGCCGCGGCGCGCGTGCGCGGATCGGGGGGAGAGCCGACGTGATAGGCAGCGGTGCCGGCTGAATCGACTTCGATCCGAAGCTCGGGCGCTTCGCGCGCGGCGAGCGTGCGCAGCACCGCCTCCGCAGTCGGCGAGCGGCAGATGTTGCCGAGGCATACGAATAGTATCGTGAACTGCCTGTTTTCAAAGCTTTTGGTGATTCCTGCTAGTGGTGATGTCATTGCTATGTCATTGAGCGGCTGAGAGCTTCCGAGGATCGTAAGTTTAAAACCGGCGAGCCGGTTTCGGGAACCGCCTTTACCTTCCCACACCTCGGCCCCAGCGACGGAGTCGTGCGACGCCCGTCGCCCGCCTTCATCGCGGCCCCGGGGCGCGCGCCCACGTGAACGCCCGCGCCAGCCCAGTATCCAACTTCAACATGACCTTCGCGTTGGTACTGGCCTCTCGGGAATCGCTCTGGGCGTGCGCCGACCGGCGGCTCACGGGGCCGCCGCCGCGCCTGGGTGCAAAGCCGGTTGTGAAGATCACGATCATCTCAACGCCGGATGCGCTGATGCGTGACATGCTGGATCGCCAAAGCGCGGAGGGCGCTCGCGGCGCATCGTGGGAGGAAATCGGCGGTAGCTGGCCTACGCTGACAGCGACCGGTACAGCGGCGATCCAAAGACTCGCACTTCCTCGCCCGCTCGAGCCTCTCCGCCAGCGCCGCGGCGCGCTTAGTCGTGTTCTCGACGCTGAGCAAGAAGCGGAATGCAGGCATGCGGGGGCGGCGCTCACACTTGCACATCAATAAGATGCTTGCGGGAGATGCTCATGGGCTTCCAAATCAGCGGACTGAAGTTTGCAGAATTTGCCCCACTGGTTGGCCTGTCCGATGGGCAGCTCGAAGCGCTCAACGTGCGCCGCGTGGTGGTTGATCTGTACCCCGGCTTTCCGTGCCGCGTCAGTCTCATCGATGCGCAGCCGGGCGAAAGCGTGCTGCTGGTGAATTACGAGCACTTGCCCGTCGCCAGTCCCTATCGCGCCCGCTACGCGATCTATGTGCGGGAGAAAGCAACTGATGCGCGTGTGGCCCGCGACGAGATCCCTCCGGTGCTGCACAAGCGGTTGCTGAGCGTGCGCGCCTTCAGCGCGGCGGGCATGCTGCTCGATGCGGACATTGCCGAAGGCGCCGCCGCGCTGGTCCCTGTCATCGAGCGGCTGCTGGCACCTGAGGAGGTGGCGTTTCTACACCTGCACAACGCGCGGCCGGGATGCTTTGCTGCGCGCGTTGATCGCTGACGGCGAGCGTGGTCGCGATGGTTTCGGGGTTCGGAACCACCGGACGGAAGTGCTCGGCCAAACCGCAAACAGTGCGCAAGCTGCAAGTGGGCTGGGGGTGTTGTGTAACACGCGGCTAGCATTGCCGCGATGCATCCCAATCATGAGGAGTGTCTCATCGCGTCCGCTTAGCAGCGGCGCGAGCCCGTTCGAACCTCTCCACCAACGCCGCGCGCGCACTGCGCAGGCTGCTGCAGGGGTGTCCGCAATACCGGGTCGCTGATCCTCTCGACGCTTTCGGCGATGAGGATGAACACGCCCAAGTCAGGCGCGTGGTTCGAGCCGCCTCATGATCTCGCGCACGGCCAGCGTCTCAGCAACGATGAACGCCGGTGCAAGCGCGGCCCAAGTAACCATCGCGAGCCTTGAGAAATCTTCGGAGGACTTCGTCACGTAGCCGATCACCAGTAGAGTGACCAGCAGCGCCATCCATCGTCCTAGCACGCCCAAGGCGATGGGAATTGCAGTGGAGTGGAATTGACTCTGAAAGGTCCGCGGTGGCCTCGGTAAGAGCAGCGCCAGCAGCGCCACAAGCACCGCCATCGAATGATATTTCGAGTCAAGCTGCACACCGTACGCAACCAGTACGAGATACAGGGACGCCACGGCCACGAGTGCGGGCGCAATGGCCTGGATCATGGCAATGATCAGGATCATACGAGATTGTTTTCGGATAATCGGTTGGTAACCCAGCCGCTTGCGCATCTCCGCCGCTATAAACAGCGTGACCAGAGTCAGAATCACTATCCCCCCGATGACGTCGAGCAGCGTCCAAGCCGCAGGGGGGTTGGTCCGGATCCACTCGAGAATGTTGCCGATGAGCCGGTACACAGCCGGATCTTAACGCTTCTTCCTCGCCCGCTCGAATCTCTCCGCGAGTGCCGCCGCGCACTGCGCCCGCTGCTGCACGGGCGCCCGCAACGCCGGGTCGCTGATCTTCTCGGCGCTCTCCCGCTCGACGTGCGCCAGCGCGCGACAGGGCTCGGTCGACTCTTGGTAGACCCTCATGTCGATCCAGCACTAGAACCCCGAGGACAGTTCTCGACCGGCGAGAGCTCCGTTTGGGAATAAATGATCGTCGATTACCGTCTACCCATTATCCGGCGCGCTCGGGTTACCTGCACTTTGCAACCAAGAAATGAGACTCACGAACCTTCTGGTGGCTAGCACCTGGATGACTGCAGCGGCGCTGCACGCGAACCTCGTATGTGCGCAGGGTACCTCGCTGGCAACCACAACTCCGGCTGCGACGGCTGCCACATCGACGACACAGCAGACTCCAAGCGACCTAATCCAATCGGCTGCGCAGCGCACATTGAACGAGATGCAGTCCAACCGAGACGCCTATCGCAAGGATCCGTCGAAGCTGCGCCCGCTGGTGGACAAGTATCTCTTGCCGCACTTCGATACGGAGTACGCGGCGCGTCTCGTTCTCGGGCAGTATTGGCGCACGGCGAGTCACGAGCAGCGCAAGAGATTCATAGACGCTTTCTATCAATCGCTACTCACAACGTACGGCAGCGCGTTGGTTGAGCTCACGCCCGATCGGTTGACGGTGTTCCCGACCACCGTTGATCCGAGCGCCGACCATGCGACCGTACGCACGGAGGTCACGGGCTACAATGCTGACCGCATCGCAATGAACTATTCGATGCACAAGACACCCGAGGGTTGGAAGGCCTACGACGTGAGCGTCGATGGCATCAGCTACATCAAGAGCTATCGCGAGGATTTTGGTGCGCAGATCCAACAGCTGGGCCTCGATTCCCTGATCGCACATCTCGAAGAGGGAGAGAAGCACGCCGAGATCAGAAAGTGGCAATAATGCTGTGCCGCCGATGGCCACTGTGTGTTGGCCGGCATTGAAACGTCTGAAATGGTGCGCGCTGACGGGACCGAACCGGCGACATTCGCCTTGTAGAGGCCGTTTTGCGGAAACTCATTCAACTTCTGTTTCGCGACAACATCGCGCGCGTTGCCTGAGCGCTACCATCGCTGCACGAGGCGCGGCAGCGTCTGGCGCGTGGTGAACTGCGGACCTACGTCCGGTTGAGCAACCAATCGCGCAGAACGCTCTTGGCCAGTCTGGCGGCCGCGTCAATGTCGGCCTCTTAGAGTGCGACCCCGGCCATCCCGATCCCAGGTCGCTGTTTTTTGAGTGATACTCCGTTCACGCCGGTTGGTAGACGGCTGCCACGACGCCAGAGCCGAAGGGGGTCGCGCTGATGAGTCGCAGATCAACCGGGCTGCGCAGTCCGGAGAACAGCGGTTGGCCTCGGCCCAGCACAACCGGATGAATGACCAGTCGATATTCGTCAATGAGGCCGGAGGCGACCAGGCTTCGGGCGAATCCGGCGCCACCATGTGCCAGGATGAAATTGCCCGGCAGTCCCTTCAGTCGGACGACTTCCTCCGCGAGATCGCCGCGGGCCACCGTCGGTTCAGCCCAGGACCGCAGGACCGCTGCCGTCGGTGTGACGCCTGTGCGGTGCCCAATGCGATCCTTTTTTGCATCGGCGAGCGCTCGCGTCGTCCGATCCACCACGTTACCGTCCTTGATACCGCTCCTCGAAAAGATGACCTTGGGGATGTCGTTCATCGCCGCGGCAAGCAGGGAGTCCGAATACGGCCAGAACGCTGCCATGTCGTAATAAGTACGGCTCCCCATCATGTGCACGCCGGCGTTTCGAAGGGTATCGACAACCCACTCCGTCGAATCGCCCACTGTCCGAAATATCCAGTCAATCTCGCCGCTTGGTCCGCCGACAAAGCCGTCCAGGGAGACGGACATCTTCAACACCAGCTTTCTGTTTGTTGCCGTTGCGGTAGCCATAATTTCTCCTGAGTCTTGCGGTGGCTCGTAGTATTAGGACGCCTTGTATCAATTTGGTCTCTTCACAGAGCTATTACGAACGCCGGGGGCACGACTCGACACGGTCCGAGGAACAGGCTCAGCGGATCCGCGACGCGGTCGAAGTGGGTCCATTGAGCCGTTCCAAGCTTGGAGTGGCCGCTATTTGCATTGTCGTTAGAACGCTCTAATGACCTGTTGTGGGCCGCCTGCTGCCGGCAGGACCTGAATTACCGGAGTTGAGCCGTTTGCGCCACTGATGATTGCCCGCTTTATGGTGCTAAGCTCATCAAGACTAATTTCGCGAGACAGCGATCTAATGAAGCTGTCGCAGGCCAACACATGCCCGGGCCTCGGCTCACGACATCACGTATTTGCATAGGGATGTTTCCCATGCGGCATTTGCGGGCCATGCGATTTTGCATCGGGTGTGCGACCGCCAATCTTCTC
>DATHLO010000011.1:0-2013 GCA_035488075.1 Steroidobacteraceae bacterium
CCACGACGATCTGGCCCACCTGCCGCGCCCCGTCATGACCTGCGTCGGGCGCCTGGCGGTCGAGGAGAACCTTGAAGCCTTCCTCAGTCTCCCCCTGGCCGATACGAAGGTGCTGATCGGGGACGGACCGCAGCGCGCCGACTTCGGCGCGCGCCATGCGGATGGCGTGTTCCCCGGCTACCGCTGCGGCGCGAAACTCGCGCAGCTGCTCGGCGCTCCTGAGGTGCTGGTGTTTCCGAGCCTCACGCACACCTTCGGCCTCGCGATGATCGAGGCGCTCGCCTGCGCGGTGGCGGCCTTCCCGGTGCCCGGACCCGAGGATGTCACCGAGCCGGGGGTCACCGGCGTGCGGCGAGCCGACCCGGGGAGCCGATCCCGGGGGCCCTGCGGCTCAACCGGCACGTGTGCGCCGCGCGCGCCCGGACGTTCAGCCGCAAGGCCGCGACGTCGCAGTTCCTGGGGCGGCTGGCGCCCATTGCGCTGGCGCTGCGCGCCAGAGTGGCCGTCCGCCGCAGTTCCGCTATGATCGAGCGTATAGCCGCCCGCCGGCACACGACGAGCCAGGCCGGAGACGCCAACTGATGGAAACCGCTGATCTCAGTCACCACATCTCCCGTCGCTTCAACGAGGACCTCGAACGCGTCCGCAGCAAGGTGCTCGGCATGGGCGGCTTCGTCGAACAGCAGCTGCGCAAGGCGATCACCGCCCTCGTCGAAGGCGACAGCTCGCTCGGGGAATCGGTGGCGCTCGATGACCAGCAGGTGAACAACATGGAGGTCGCGATCGACGAGGAGTGCAGCAAGATCCTCGCCACGCGCGCCCCGGCGGCCGGGGACCTGCGGGTGATCGTCGCCATCATCAAGACGATCACGGATCTGGAGCGCATTGGCGATGAGGGCGAGAAGATCGGCTACATCGCCTCACGCCTGGCCACCATGGAGCGCCCGGCCGACAAGTACCGCGAGATCAAGCATCTCGGGCGGGTGGTGTCGGAGATGGTGCACGACGCCCTGGACGCCTTCGCGCGCATGGACGTGGAATCGGCGCTGCGCGTCGCGCGCCAGGACCGGCTGGTCGATGAGGAATACGAGGCGATCCAACGCCAAAGCATCACGTTCATGATGGAAGACCCACGCACCATCCGCCGCGCGCTGGATGTCATGTGGGTCGTGCGCGCCCTGGAGCGCATCGGCGATCACGCCAAGAACATCAGCGAGTACGTGATCTACATGGTGCACGGCAAGGATATCCGCCACACCTCGCTCGATGACGTCGAGCGCGAGCTGCGGGCAGAGGCCGCGGGCAGCTCGCATACGCCGGCTTCCGCATAGCGCATCCTCGAGGGGGCCGTTATCCTGTGCGGATGACCTACCGCCGCCGGCCCAATATCATCGGCTTTCTCGTGTGCGCCGCGCTGCTCGGGTACGCGCTTTATTCGCAGTTCCGTCTGGGTCTTGAACCGTGCCCGCTGTGCATCTTCCAGCGCATCGGCATCGCGCTCACCGGTCTTATGTTTCTGCTCGCAGCACTGCAGCACCCGCGCGGCGGCGGTCGCACGGTCTACGCGGTGCTGATTGCGCTCGCAGCGCTCGCCACCGCGGCCGTCGCCGCGCGCCACCTCTACGTGCAGAGCCTGCCGCCGGGCACGCTGCCCTCCTGCGGCGCGCCGCTCGCGACACTGCTCAAATTCACGCCGCTCTTTGAGCTGATCAAGAAGGTGCTCACGGGCAGCGGGGAGTGCGGCGAGGTCAACTGGCGCTTCCTGGGTCTTGCCATGCCCGCCTGGGTGCTGCTGTGGGCGCTCGCCTTAGGCGCGCTCGGTCTGCGCGCCAACCTCAGGCGAGGAGCTGCT
Organism: Steroidobacteraceae bacterium; assembly: GCA_035488075.1. Lineage (GTDB taxonomy): Bacteria > Pseudomonadota > Gammaproteobacteria > Steroidobacterales > Steroidobacteraceae > 13-2-20CM-66-19. The sequence continues at coordinate 1,853 of DATHLO010000011.1, forward strand.
TAAGGACCCCGACGTACATGCGGTGCAGGGTCTCGATATCGGACACGCGCACCGATTCGTTCACTTTGTGAATGGACGCATTCACCACGCCAAGCTCGACCACTTGCGCTCCTAAGGCGGCGATGAAGCGCCCATCAGAGGTGCCCCCGCCGGTGGAGAGT
>DATHLO010000012.1:0-2146 GCA_035488075.1 Steroidobacteraceae bacterium
CGTCGCGCCCGGTCATGACGGGGCCGGGCTTCTTGGTGTGCGCCCCGAGCGCGATGGCGACGTCGGGGCCGACACGGAAGCGCACATGATTCGGCCGTTCGGGCGCTTGATCGTCGAACACGTTCGCCGGTGGCGGCCGAAATTCCACCACCACCTCGGTGGCCGTCACCGGCAGGCGCTTCCCGGCGCGCAGGTAGACCGGCACGCCGCTCCAGCGCCAGGAGTCAATGTGCAGCACGAGCGCGGCATAGGTCTCGACCGTGGAGTTCTTGGCGACGCCAGGCTCCTCGCGATAGCCCTTGAACTGCCCGCGCACGAGTTCCGCGGGCGTCGCGGCGCGTACCGCCTTCAGCAGCTTCACCTTCTCGTCGCGCAGCGATTCGCCCTCGGCGTTGACCGGCGGTTCCATCGTGAGCAGCGCGACGATCTGCAGCAGGTGGTTCTGGATAACGTCGCGGATCGCACCGGTCTCATCGTAGAACTTGCCGCGGCCGGCGACGCCGAGCGACTCGGCCATCGTGATCTGAACGCTGGCGATGAAGTTGCGGTTCCACACCGGCTCGAGGAAGGAGTTCGCGAAGCGGAAGTAGAGGATGTTCTGCACCGCCTCCTTGCCCAGATAATGATCGATGCGAAAGATGTTGCTCTCCGGGAAGTGCTTGTGCAGCGTCTGGTTCAGCCGCCGCGCCGAGGCCAGATCGCGGCCGAAGGGCTTCTCCACGACCACGCGCGCGCCCGGCCCAGCGCTGGTGGCGCTCAAGTGCTCGATCACCACCGGGAACATGCTCGGCGGGATGGCCAGGTAGTGCAGCGGCCGCTGTGCGTCGCCTAAGCTCTTGCGCAGCGACTCAAACGTCGCGCGGTTGTTGTAATCCCCGTCGACGTAACGCAACAGAGCGAGGAGACGCGCCACCGCCGCCTCGTCCGCGTTCGGCACGAAGGCCTTGAGGCTCTCGCGCACACGCGCCGTCAGCTGCTCGATCTTCCAGCCCTGGCGCGCCACGCCGATAACCGGCACGTTAAGAACGTTGCGGCGCACGAGTTGAAAGAGCGCCGGGTAAATCTTGCGATAGCACAGGTCCCCGGTCGCTCCGAAGAGCACTAGCGCGTCACCGTCACGGCGTTCCATACCCAGTCTCCGTGTTTGAACCCTTAGGAAGATTTCTCGACATGGCCGCCGAATCCCAGGCGCATGGCCGAGAGAAGCTTGTCGGCAAACTCCGCCTGACCGCGCGACTCGAAGCGCGAATAAAGCGCGGCACTCAGCACATGCGCCGGCACGCCCACCTCGATCGCCGCCTCCACCGTCCAGCGCCCTTCGCCGGAGTCGGCCACGTGCCCGGCAAAGCCGGCGAGCTTGCCATCCCGCCCCAGCGCTGCGGCCGCCAGATCCAGCAGCCGCGAGGCAATGATGCTGCCGTGGCGCCACACTTCCGTAATCGCGGCAAGGTCCAGCTGGTACTGGAAGTAACGCGGGTTCGCCAGCGGTGCGGTCTCTGCGTCCACATTGGTGCTCTTGAGTCCGGCATCCGCGTGCGCGAGCACGTTGAGGCCTTCGGCGTAGGCGGCCATCAGCCCGTACTCGATCCCGTTGTGCACCATCTTCACGAAGTGCCCGGCGCCGGAGGGACCGCAGTGCAGATAGCCCTGGGCCGCGGCGGCGCGGCCGGCGGCACCCCCGGAGGGCATTTTGCCGCCCGGGGCGAGCGTCGCCAGCGCCGGCTCGATGAGCGCCACGGCCGCGGTATCGCCGCCGATCATGAGGCAGTAGCCCTGCTCGAAACCGAGCACCCCACCGCTGGTGCCGACATCGAGGTAGTGCACGCCTGCGCGCTGCAGCTCCTCGGCGCGGCGGATGTCATCGTGGTAGTTGGAATTGCCGCCGTCGATCAGAACGTCCCCGCGTGCGAGCAACGGACGTAGCTGCTGGATAATCGCATCCACGATACCCGCCGGCACCATGATCCACAGCGCGCGCGGCGCCTTGAGCGCCTGCACCAGCGCCGTCAGGGAGTTCACGCCCTGGGCCCCGAACGCGGCGACCGTCTGCACCGCCTCGGGCTTCGGATCGTAAGCGACGCACTCGTGCCCCGCCTGCACCAGACGGTGCACCATGTTCGCGCCCATGCGTCCAAGTCCGATCATC
>DATHLO010000013.1:0-4552 GCA_035488075.1 Steroidobacteraceae bacterium
CCCACGCGCGCGGCAAGCTCGGCGTTGTCGAGGACGCGGAATCCCACATCGATCGCCGGCGACACCAGCTCCTCGTACTCAACCTCCGCCTCGGCGAGCGCGGAGCGGCAGTCGAGGCACCAGTACACCGGCTTTACGCCCTTGTAGAGATGGCCATTCTGGATGATGCGACCGAAGGCGCGCAGCTGCTGCGCCTCGTAGCGCGGCGCCATCGTGAGATAGGGCCGCTCCCAGTCACCGAGGATCCCCAGACGCTTGAAGTCCGCGCGCTGCAGCTCGATCTGCTCCTGCGCGTAGGCGCGGCAGGCCGCGCGGAAGGCGCGTGCGTCGAGCTTGCCGCCGGGTCGCCCGTGCTTCTTCTCCACCTGCAGCTCGATCGGCAGGCCGTGGCAGTCCCAGCCCGGGATGTAGGGGGAATCGTAGCCATCGAGCGAGCGGGACTTGACGACGATGTCCTTGAGGATCTTGTTCACGGCGTGCCCGATGTGGATCGCGCCGTTGGCGTATGGCGGTCCATCGTGCAGCACGAAACGCGGACGCCCGCGCGCAAGCTCGCGCAGCTTCGCGTAGGTGCCGCGCTCGTCCCAGGCACGCACCGCCGCCGGCTCGCGCTGCGCGAGATCCGCCTTCATCGGAAATTCCGTGCGCGGCAGGTTGATCGTGTGTTTGTAGTCAGCCATGTCGTTTACGTCTCAGACCTCAAGGATGCGGCGCGCCGCGGCCGCATCCTGCTGCATCTGTGCGGTGAGCGCCGCGAGCGATGCGAAGTTCGCCTCCTCGCGCAGCTTGGCGACGAATTCCACGGCGATCTCGCGCCCGTACAGATCGGCATCAAAATCGAACACGTGCGCCTCAAGCAGCGCCTCGGTCCCGGCCACGGCCGGCCGGGTGCCGAGATTTGCGACCCCGGGGAGTCCCTGCGCGGCGATGCCGTGCACGCGCACGGCGAACACGCCGGCCACCGGCGCGCGCCGCCGCTCGAGCGGCAGGTTGGCCGTGGGAAACCCGAGGTTGCGCCCGAGCCGCTGCCCGCCGCGCACGCGCCCGCGCATCGACCAGGGCCGCCCGAGCCACGCCGCCGCGCGGGGAAAATCCGCCGCGGCGAGCGCGGCGCGCACGCCGCTGCTGCTGATGCGCTCGTTGCCGAGCATTACCGCGGGCAGCACCTCCACCTCAAAACCCAGCCGCCGTCCGGCCTCGGCGAGCACCAGCGCGGTCGCCTCGCCGTTCTTGCCGAAGCGAAAGTCATGTCCCACGACGACGCTGCGGGCGCCCAGCTTGCGCGCGAGCAGGCTCGCAAACTCCTGCGCCGAGAGGTTACGCAAAGCCTCATCGAAGCGCAGCAGGCACAGGTAATCGAGCGGCATCGGCGCAAGGATCCGCCAGCGCTCGCGCAGGCTCGTGAGGCGCGCCGGCGGGTGCTGCGGCTGCAGGTACTCCCGCGGCAGCGGCTCGAAGGTGACGATCACGGACGCATCCCCGCTCGCGGCCGCGCGCTCGCGCAGCCGCGCCAGGAGCGCCTGGTGGCCCAGGTGCAGCCCGTCGTAGGAGCCAACGGTCACGACACAACGCTTCCCGGGCGTGCGCAGGCCGTCGAGTCCGCGAATGAGCCTCATGATCTCTTAACTTATTGATACCGATGGGTAAATTGACAGAATATTGCCGCGGCCGCGGTCCGCCGGCCAGTTTATGTGAATGTGGGGCCGCTTGCCGCGTTCGCTAGGTGGCGACGCGTTGACAAGGGCGCCGGCGATACGGAAACTACCGGCCCCCGCGATCGGGGACATTCTTTAGATAGGAAGATTTTGTGGCCAATACCAAGTCCGCCGAGAAGGCTGCCCGCCAGGCTGAGAAGCACCGCGCCCGTAACGTGGCGCTGCGCTCGCGCATGCGCACCGCGGTGCGCAATGTGACGGCGGCCGTGGCTGGCGGGGACAAGGAGGCGGCCAAGTCGACCTATCAGAAGGCGGTCCCGGTGATCGACTCATTGGTGAGTAAGCAGATCATTCACCGCAATAAGGCTGCGCGGCACAAGAGCCGTCTGGCAGCTCGCATCCGCGCGATGCAGTGAGGTTGTGATGAACGTGAACGACAAGGTCCGCATCCCGACCCCGGTGGTGCCCACTCCTCTTAAGCTGCGCCCGGCGGCGCGACGCCAGCATCTTCTGGAGATGATGCGCGCGCGCGTGCCGAGCGCTCCTGCTCTTCCAAAAAAGTCATAACTGCCGCGCACAGCTCGCGCGTCCCTTCGCCGGTCGCCCCGGAGATGAGGAAGTGCGGGCCGCGATGACGTAGCGCGCGCACGATGGCGGCGGCGCGCTTCTTCGCCTCCGGCGCCGGCAGCAGGTCCTTCTTATTGATGACCAGCCAGCGCGGCTTGGCGGCGAGTTCCTTGCCGAACTTCCTGAGCTCCGCCACGATCGCGCGCGCATCCGTCACCGGATCGGCGGCGGGGTCCGGCGGCAGGAGGTCCACCAGGTGCAAGAGCAGCCGTGTGCGCTGCAGGTGCTTCAGGAAGCGGATCCCCAGGCCCGCCCCCTCGGCCGCCCCCTCGATGAGTCCCGGGATGTCGGCCATCACGAAGCTGCGGTGCCGGCCCACCGCCACCACCCCGAGGTTCGGGTGCAGGGTCGTGAAAGGGTAGTCGGCGACCTTCGGTTTGGCGGCGGAGACGGCGCGGATGAGCGTGGACTTGCCCGCGTTCGGTAACCCGAGCAGGCCCACGTCGGCGATCAGTTTCAGTTCCAGCTCGAGGGAGCGCTTCTCCCCGGGCAGCCCCGGCCCGAACTGGCGCGGGGAGCGGTTGGTACTGGACTTGAAGCGCTGGTTGCCCCAGCCGCCCTTGCCGCCGCGCGCCACGAGCAGTTCCTCCCCGTCTCGCGTGAGGTCACCCAGGACCTCGTGCGTGTCCGAATCGCGCACCACGGTACCGATCGGCACCGGCACGTACAGATCGCTGCCGCCGCGGCCGGTGCAGTCGTTCGCGCCGCCCGCCTCCCCGTGCCCGGCCTTGAAGGTGCGCGCGATGCGAAAGTCCGCGAGTGTGTTGATGCCCGTGGCCGCGCGCAGGTAGACGCTGCCGCCGTTGCCCCCGTCCCCGCCGTCGGGTCCGCCGAAGGGCACGAACTTCTCGCGCCGGAAACTGGTGCTGCCGCGGCCGCCGTTGCCGGCCTGCACGCGCGTCGTAGCCTCATCGACGAATTTCATGACGGCACTGTAGCGCAAATGAAAACCCCGGCGCGGCGGCCGGGGTTTGCTGCAATCCGCGCGGGGAAAGCGCGCTAGGCCTTCTCGGGCAGCACGTTGACGTACATGCGCTGCTCGGCACCTTTCTTCTGGAAGTGCACCTTGCCGGTCACTTTGGCGAACAGCGTGTGGTCGGTGCCGACGCCGACGTTCGTACCGGCGCGCACCTGCGTGCCGCGCTGACGCACGATGATGTTGCCGGCCAGCACCTGCTCGCCGCCGAAACGCTTCACGCCCAGGCGCTTGGAGTGGGAATCGCGGCCGTTCTTGGTACTGCCGCCCGCCTTTTTATGTGCCATGTCCTTACCGCATCCTCAGATGAGCGCTTCAGCCGGCGCTGATGTCCGTGATCTTCACCTCAGTGAACAGCTGACGGTGATTCTTCTGGCGCAGATAGTGCGCGCGGCGCTTGAACTTCACGATCGAAATCTTTGCGCCCTTGCCGTGGCGCACGACGGTGGCGAGTACCTTGCCGCCCTTGAGCGTGGGCTTGCCCACTTTCACGTCCGCACCCTCCCCGACGAGGAGCACCTCGCCAAACGTGACGGTGGCGCCCAGCTCCGCGTCGAGCTTCTCCACGCGCAGCACGCCATCCTTGCTCACCCGATACTGTTTGCCGCCCGTGGCGATGACCGCGTACATAGTCGTGTAGGAGGACTGGGGTTACGGAAAGGCCGCGCATTCTACTGGCGCACCCCCTCCCGGTCAAACGACGTTTTCCCCAAGAGCAACAGATACTTAGGCAACCGCCCCCGATTCGCGCTCCCGCCGCCACGTTCATTTCTCCAAAAGCGCCCCGGTCGGCTAGGATGCGTTAAGCCCGGCTGGACGAGCTATGAACGCATCACTCTCGGAACACCCCCTGACCACCGTGACGCTGACGCAGATCCGCGCCCTGGTGCAGGCGGACCTGCGCGCCGTGGATGGGGTCATCCGCTCGCGCCTAAAGAGCGCCGTACCCCTGGTCGATCGGATCGCCGAGCACATCATTTCCGGGGGCGGCAAGCGCCTGCGCCCCATGCTAGTGGTACTCGCCGCGCGCGCCTGTCGCATCGAGAACGAGGCGCACATCGAGGCGGCGGCGTTCATCGAGTTCATCCACACCGCGACCCTGCTGCACGATGACGTCGTCGATGGCTCCTCGCTGCGCCGTGGCCGGGACACGGCCAATCGCGTGTTCGGCAATCAGGCGAGCGTCCTGGTCGGAGACTTCGTCTACTCGCGCGCCTTCCAGATGATGGCCGCGCTCGCGCGGCAGCCCGTCATGGAGGTCATGGCCGAGGCCACCAACGTCATCGCCGAGGGC
>DATHLO010000014.1:0-3609 GCA_035488075.1 Steroidobacteraceae bacterium
CTGGTCGGAGCGCCGAGATTTGAACTCGGGACCCCTTGCACCCCATGCAAGTGCGCTACCAGACTGCGCCACGCTCCGACTCGATTGTTCTTATTGAAACTCGACGCGCGGGCGGGGAGATGCCGCGCGGGGCGCAAATGATACGCCGTTTCTGCCCACGCGAGGGCGCCTTCAGCGTCGCAGGACCTTCATCAGCTCTTCCAGCTCGACGCGCAGCTGTTTCACGATCTGCTGGCTCTGGGTGACGTCGGTGCGTGCTTCCTCACCGCCGAGCTTGTTGCGCGCACCGCCGATGGTGAAGCCCTGATCGTACAGAAGGCTGCGGATCTGGCGGATCACGATGACGTCCTGGCGCTGATAGTAGCGGCGGTTGCCGCGACGCTTCACCGGCTTTAGCTGCGGGAACTCCTGCTCCCAGTAGCGCAGCACGTGTGGCTTCACGCCGCACAGCTCACTCACCTCACCGATCGTGAAGTAGCGCTTGCCGGGAATCGCCGGCAGCTGAGCGTTATTCTTTGGCTCCAACATAAGCTTCGACCCGTGCCTTCAGTTTCTGTCCGGGACGGAACGTCACCACGCGACGTGCGCTGATCGGAATTTCTTCACCGGTCTTGGGATTTCGGCCGGGACGCTGGTTCTTGTCGCGCAGATCAAAGTTGCCGAAGCCGGAAAGCTTCACCTGCTCTCCGCCCGACAGCGCGGCACGCACCTCCTCGAAGAACAGATCCACCAGTTCTCGTGCTTCACGCTTGTTGAGCCCGAGCTGGTTGAACAACGCTTCCGCCATCTCCGCTTTGGTCAGGGCCATTTCTTTATTCTCGAATTCTTGCGTTCAAGTTCTCGCGCAAATCCGCGACCACAGAGGCCATAAGGCGCTCCACATCATCGTCGGTAAGAGTGCGAGAAATATCCTGAAAAATCAAGCCTAAAGCAACGCTTTTTCGACCTTGTTCGAGGCCCGGGCCCCGATAGACGTCGAAAACGCGGAGTTCACGCAGCAGGCTTGATGCCGCCAAGGTTACACGCTCGGCCAAGGTACTTAAAGTGACCGACTCATCAAGCACCACGGCCAGATCGCGCCGTACCTGCGGAAAGCGCGAGATCTCCCGGTACAGCGCCGGCCGGACCGCAAGACCTGCCACATCCAGCTCGAACAGCACCGGCGTATATGTAAAATCCATCGACGCTATGAGCGTCGGATGCAACTCGCCGAGCCAGCCGACGGCTTCACCGCGGCGCAACACGCGGGCGCTGCGCCCCGGATGCAGCGCGGCATGCTCCCGCGCTTCAAAGGTGAAGGACTCCGGCTCGCCGGTCGCGGCAAGCAGCGCACTCACATCGCCTTTCACGTCGTAGAAATCAAGAGATGCGCGCTCGTTCTTGCTGATGCCCCACTGCTCGGGCAGCCGCGTGCCGCACCCAATCCCGGCCAGCGAATCGATCTCGCGGGTGAGCGCACCGCGCGGCTCAAAGCGCGTGCCGTGCTCCATGAGGCGTATACGGTCCTGCTGGCGGTGTTGGTTGTCGAGCGCCGCACGCAGCAACCCGGGCCACAGCGACAGCCGCATGACCGACAGATCGCTCGCGATCGGATTGGCGAGCATCAGCGCCGGCTGCTCGGGGAACAGCCGCGACTGCAGTGCCGGATCGACGAAGGCGAGCGTGATCGCTTCCTGATAGCCGCGCGCCGCAAGCGCCTCCAGCAGCGTCGCCTCTGCGGCGCGTTCGCCGGGCAGGCGCCCGAAGCGCTGCGGTATGCGCGCATCGGTCTCCGGAATAGCATCAAAGCCTACGATTCTCGCGACCTCTTCAATCAGATCCGCCTCGATACTGATGTCGAAGCGATAGGACGGCGGGGTCGCCTGCCAGCCACCAGCCGTGACTGTGAGCTGCATTCCCAGGCCCTCGAGTGCCCGGGTCACACGGCCCGCGGCCAGTTCCGCACCCAGCAGGCGCTTAAGTTGCGAGGCGCGCAGCGCTACCGGTGCGCGCTGGGGCAGATGGGCCAGGGACTCGGCCACCCCGATGAGGCCGGCGGAGCCGCCCGCGATCGGCAGCAGTAGCGCCAGAGCGCGTTTGATGGCACGGCTCTGGCCGGCAGGATCCACACCGCGCTCAAAGCGCTGGGCCGCATCCGTCACGAGCCCGATCTTGCGGGCCCGCCCAAGGATCGCCTCGGGCGCAAAGAAGGCCGATTCCAGAAACACGTCGCGCGTGTCCACGGACACGGCCGTTCGCAGGCCACCCATGATTCCGGCCAGGCCCACTGCGCCCTCCTCATCCGTGATGAGGAGCACGTCCGGCTCGGCGCGCAACTCCTTGCCGTCCAGCAGGGTGAGTCCCTCGCCTCCCTCCCGCGCCTGTCGCACGCGGATGCCGCCCTTGAGTTTCGCAAGATCGTAGGCATGCATCGGCTGACCGAGCTCGAGCATCACGTAGTTGGTTACGTCGACCACCGGACTGATCGAGCGCACGCCTGCGCGTCGCAGGCGCTCACACAGCCATGACGGAGTGGCGGCGCGATTGTCGATGCCGCGCACGATGCAACCGGCGAAGCGCGGACAAGCGGCGGGCGCCTCGAGCGTTACGGCCAACTGCTGCGTATGCGCCGGTGTGACGGTGACGATCGGCGGGCCCGTAACCGCGCCGCCGGTGAGAGCGGCCACTTCACGGGCGACACCGAGCACCGACATCGCATCGCCGCGATTGGGAGTCACGTTCAGATCGAGCACCGGCTCATCAAGATCGAGATACTCGCGCAAGGACTCGCCCACGGGCGCATCGGCGGGCAGTTCGAGAATGCCGCTGGAACTGTCTGCCAGCCCTAGTTCCCTGGCGGAGGCGAGCATGCCCTGGGATTCCACCCCGCGCAGCTTGGCGGCCTTGATCGTGATCTCACCGGGCAGCGTCGCGCCGACCTCGGCGAGGGCGCTCTTGAGTCCCGCACGCGCGTTGGGCGCGCCGCAGACAATCTGCAGCACCGGGCCGCTGCCGGTGCTCACGCGACACACCCGCAGCTTGTCGGCCTGCGGATGCGGCTCGGCGCTTAAGATCTCCGCCACGAGCACCTTCGAAAAGTCAGGTGCGGCGCGCTCGAGCGACTCGAGCTCAAATCCGGCCATGGTGAGGCGCGCGCCCAGTTCGGGAGCGGGCCAGGGCACCGGCGCCCACTCGGCGAGCCAGCTGTAGGGGATCTTCATGCGCTGAACGTCCGGAACTGCTTGAGAAACCTCAGGTCGTTCTCGAAGAACAGGCGCAGGTCGTTGACGGCGTAGCGCAGCATCGCCAGCCGGTCGATACCGGCGCCAAAGGCATAGCCGGTGAAGCGCTCCGGATCAATACCACTCGCGCGCAGCACGTTCGGGTGCACCATGCCGCAGCCGGAGATCTCGAGCCAACCGGTGTTCTTGCAGGTGCGACAGCCCCTGCCCTCGCAGAAGACGCACGACATGTCGACTTCGGCCGAGGGCTCGGTGAAGGGGAAATAGGACGGTCGCAGCCGCATCGCCAGATCGCGCTCAAAGAAGGCCTGCAGGAATCCGTGCAATACCGCTTTCATGTTGGCGAAGCTGATGTCCTCGCCCACCGCCAAGCCCTCCAGCTGATGAA
>DATHLO010000015.1:0-6922 GCA_035488075.1 Steroidobacteraceae bacterium
GGCCGGTCTTGCCGGAGGTCTTGACGATCGCCTCCAGCGACATCTCCCGCAGCAGGGCATGCAGCCAGAAAGCGACGCGCTTGCCGACCGCAAAGCCGCGCTTATTGAGTTCCGGTTCCGCGCCCTTGGCCTCCTTGCCGGAGTAGATGTACGGGTCGATGTCGAATACCAGGTAGTCCGGGTAGTTCAGGATCGAGGACTCGAGCGCCGCGAGCGAGCTTGCGTAGTCGGTCTTCGCGCCGGCGGCCTCCGGCAGCGGCTGGGCGCGTGAGTGCCACACGTGGAACTCGAGTGTGCCGACCTGACCGAGCCACAGCAGTGTCGGCAGGTTGTTGGCGAGCAGGTAGCGGTGGCGCTCGTCCTTGGTTTCGGAGAACACGGTGACCGATTCGACGAAGTCCGGCAGCGTCTGCGACCAGTGCTTCTGGAAGAAGCGCTCACCGTGGATGCCCTCGGGCATGCGGATCATGGTGAGCGGCCGGTCCGCGAGGTGCGGCAGCATGAAGCGCGCCACGCTCGCCAGATAGGCGATCAGATCACGCTTGGTGATTGCGCTGTGGCGCAGCTTCGCATCGGCCGGCCAATAGATCCGATCAAGGTTGGTGAGTTTGATGCGCGCGCCGCCGACGGCGAGCTCGAGCGCTTTGGCGGGATTTTTCAGCTGCTCGAGCACCGCGGCCGCTTCCTGTGCGCCGCCGCCGCCCGTATCCGCCGCCGGCGCGGCGCGCTGCGGCCGCTCGCCGCGCACCGTGGCCGGATCGGCGCGGCCGCCTGCCTTCTTGCGCACGCTGCGCGCCTCGATGTCATCGCGCAGGCGCAGGAATACCGGTGCGCGCAGCGATCCGGTCGGGGTCCATTCGCTGTAGCTGACCTCGGCCACGAGCTGCGGCTTCAGCCACGTGGTCGGCCGGTGCAGCGGCGGAGGCTCGGCAAACGGCGAGCTCGGGCGTTCAAGCTTCGCGGCACGCTCGCGCAGAGCTGCGATGCTGGCATCCTCCAGGCCCGAGCCGACGTGTCCCGCGTAGCGCAGCAGCTTGCCCTCGTAGTACCCGAGCAGGAGTGCCCCCAGAGGATCGCGGGCTCCCTTGCCGCGCGTGTAGCCGCCGATGACGAACTCGGCCGACTGCGCGGCCTTGACTTTGAGCCAGGCGCGCGAGCGCCGCCCGCTGTGATAGGGACTGTCGAGTTTCTTGGCCATGATGCCCTCGAATCCAAGCCCGAGCGCCGCGTCGTACAGCTGCGCGGCGTCCGCGGAGGAATGCACCAGCTGCAGATGCGCGCTCGGAGCGAGGCACTGCGCGAGGTAGCGGTGCCGGTCGGCGTACGCTGCCGCGCGCAGATTCACACCCGCAAAGTGCAGCAGGTCGAAGCACACCAGCACCACCGGCGTGTCGCGCTGGGCGGCCGCAATCTCGGCCGCGCTTTTCAGCTGCGCCCGATTCTGCAGGGCGTTGAAGGAGGGGCGCCCCGTGGGATCCAGGGCGACGATCTCCCCATCGAGCACCAGCTGACCGCCCGGCTGTGCGGCGAGCTCCGCGGCCAGTTCCGGAAAGAAGGGCGTCAGATCCAGGCCGCGGCGTGACTGCAGCCGCGCCGCAGCGCCGCCGACGAAGGCAATGACGCGGTAGCCGTCGAGCTTCGGCTCGTAGCGCCACTGCGGATCCGAGGCCGGTAATTCCCCGCTTTCCGCGAGCATCGGTTTCAGTTGCTTGGGCAGTGCCTCGGCGGGGCCGGCCGGTGCCAGGCGCGCCGCCGGCAGGCGCTGTGTCACCTTGAGCGGCGCCACCTCTTCGAGGCTGGCACCCGAGAGCACCGAGCGATGACGCGCCAGCAGGTCGTTCGCGTGCGCGAAGCGATCCTTGTGCTTGATCAGCAGCCACTGGCTGCTTTGCGCGGTGCGCACCAGTGTGTACGAGCCCTTCAGTTTCTCCCCACACAGAAAGAAGCTGAGCTTGCCGGCTGCCAGTTCTGCGCGCACGCGCTCCTGCGCCAGCGCGCGGTCGTTGAAGGCGTACTGCTGTCCTTCGTCCGAAGAGTACACACCGCAGTCCCACACGATCACGCTGCCGGCGCCGTATTGCTTCGCCGGGATCTCGCCCTCGAAGGAGCCGTAGTCGAACGGATGATCCTCGACCTGAACGGCCATGCGCTTGTCGAGCGGATCGGAGGAGGGACCCTTGGGCACCGCCCAGGATTTGAGGACACCGTCGAGCTCGAGCCGGAAGTCGTAGTGCAGGCGTCGCGCCGCGTGCTTTTGCACGACGAACAGCAGCGGGCCCTCGCGTGCCGCGGCCGCCGCCGGCTTTGGCTCCGGCGTGCGGCTGAAGGTGCGCTTGGCGGCATAGCGCTCGAGCGGTGCCTTGCTCATGAGTGCTGCGCCATCCAGGTCGCCGCGGCGGCAAGCAGCGCTGCCCGCACGGATGCATCCCGCATGCCGCTGCGCGCGGGCACGTGGAAGGAATGATCCGCCGCGGCGACCCACTGCACGCTCGCCCGCGCGCCGAGGCGGGCCAGTACCGCCTCGAGCAGCGTGCGTTCGGCGAGCGCATCCTGCGTGCCCTGCACGAACAGCATCGGGATCTGCACCTGTAACAGATGCTCGGCCCGCTCCTGTGCCGGTTGGCCGGCCGGATGCAGTGGGAAACCCAGAAACACGAGCCCGCGCACCGCCGGCAGCGGCGCGAGTGCCTGCGCCTGCGAGGTCATGCGGCCACCAAAGGAGCGGCCGCCCGCGAAGAGCGGCAACTCGGGCGCCAGCTGCTGCGCTGCGGCCACCGCCGCGCGCACCGTCGCATGGCACAGGCGCGGCGGATCCGGTCGCCTGGAACCGCGTTCCGCATAGGGAAACTGGAAGCGCAGGGTGGCGATGCCGAGCGCGGCAAGCTCGCTCGCCGCGGCGCGCAGGAACGGCTGCTCCATGCCGGCGCCGGCGCCGTGCGCGAGCACGTAACAGGCACGTGCCCCGCTCGGCAGCAGCCAGCGTGCAGAGACGTGCGTGCTGGCATCGATTGCGATGCTCAGCCGCTCGCCGCTCGCCGCATCCTCGCGCGCCACGCCGGCCGCCACCTACTCGACCGCCGCCACCCAGGCCGCATACGGGGGCAGCGTGATGTGTGTACCCCCGGCTGACACGGCGATCTCCGCGGGGCTTGAGAGCAGCGTGCGGTAGCGCTGACCGGCAAAGCCGGCGGCGGCACCGTTGATCGTGACGGTCTCGGTCTTCCCCGACATGTTCAGCGAAACGATAATGCCCGAGCCCTCGGGCGTCACGCGCGCGTAGGTCAGCACGTGCGCATTCGCGTTATCCAGCAGCACCGTGCGTCCGCTGCGCAGCGCCGGATCGCCGCGCCGCAGGGCGATGAGCTGCCTGTGCCAGTTGAGCAGGGAATTCGCGTCGGCGAGCTCGGCCTGCACGTTCACCTTCTCGAAATTCGGCGCCACCGGCAGCCAGGGGTGGCGGCTGCTCGTGAACCCGGCCTGCGCATTGGAGGTATCCCACTGCATGGGCGTGCGTTCCCCGTCGCGACCCTTCTCCTTCGGCCAGCCGGTGATGCCGATCGGATCGCGTACGTCCTCGACCCGCGCAGGCGTGGCGGTTGACTGTCCGATCTCTTCGCCCTGGTAGATGAGCGCCGTGCAGCGTGAGGTCAGCAGCAGCGTCGCGAGGATCTTGGCGATCTCGAGGTTGTGGACACCGTCGCCATAGCGGTCCCAGCTGCGCACCTGGTCGTGGTTGTCGAGGACGAACAGCGGCTGCGAGCCCTGCAGTTGCGTTGCTGCCTCATTCAGGCGCTGGCGGAACACACGCGCGTCGAGGCGGCTGCCGAGTCCGAACACGGTGTCCATCGGCAGCTGCAGTTCATCGTGCCGCGCGCCGCCGTACCAGGGGCTCAGTTGCGCGGTCGTCTTTACGTAGGTCTCGCCCATCAGTACGCGTTCGCCCGGGTAGTGATCCACCAGGGCGCGCATGCGACGCAGCACCGCGTGTACCTCGGGGAGGTTGTCGGTGTAGACGTCGCTGAGGATCGGGTCGCCCTGGGCGTTGCGCCCGCCGAGCACGGGAGCGTTGCGCAGCTGCGCGTCCTCGAAGAGGCTCGTGATGGCGTCGAGCCGAAAACCCGCCACGCCGCGATCCAGCCAGAAGCGCATGACGTCGAACATGGCGCGCTCGACGTGGGGGTTGCGCCAGTTGAGGTCCGGCTGCTGGCGGTAGAAGCGGTGGTAGTAGAACTGATCGATGCCCGGCACGTATTCCCAGGCGGAGCCGCCGAAGAGGCTCACCCAGTTATTGGGCGGCGTGCGCTTGCCGACATCGGCTTTGCCATTGCTCCAGACATAAAAGTCGTGCGCCGCGGAGTGACGCGAGCGCATCGCCTCGAGGAACCAGGGATGCTGATCGGAGGTGTGATTGAGCACCAGGTCAACCAGCACGCGGATATGGCGCTTCTCGGCCTGCGCCAGCAGGCGATCGAAGTCCGCCAGCGTGCCGAACTGCGGATCGACGTTCGCGTAGTCGGTGATGTCGTAGCCGAAGTCGACCTGCGGAGAGGGGAAGAACGGGGCGATCCAGATCGCATCGACACCGAGCGCCTCAAGGTAATCCAGCCGCTGCGTGATGCCGTTCAGATCGCCCACGCCGTCGCCGTTGGAATCCTGGAAGCTGCGCGGATAGATCTCGTAGATGACCGCCTGCTGCCACCACGCCTCGCTGCGCGCGGGCGCTGCCGCGGCCGCGCTCGACAGCGCCAGCCACACGCCCAGACTCAGCAGCACGCGGCGCGGCAAGCGCGGCTCAGAGGTCGGCCGGCACAAAGCTGGAGGCATATGTTGCGCCACTCGATTCCCGGGTTCGGCTGCCGCATAGTACGCGGAAATGCCCTCCGGTCAGCGCCCGATCCGCCCTTGCGGCGCCTGAGACCCCAGTGGCGCAAGATGTCCGGAAACCGGCGGAGACCCAGATGACCCCGGAGCAGCACAACAAGCAGCTCGTGCGCGACTTCTTCGCCAGTATGGGCCGCGGCGACCTGGCGGCAATCGTCGCAGCCTATGCCGAGGACGGCTGCCTGATGACGATGGGACGTACGCTGATCTCGGGCACGTTCACGCGTGCCCAGATCCAAGCGGCGGCTGCACAGATCTACCAGGTCTTCCCGCAGGGAATCAGCTTCACGATCGATGCCATGACCGCCGAGGGGGAGCGCGTCGCGGTCGAGGCGCACTCGCAAGGGCGGCACGTCTCAGGTGCGCTCTACAGCAACGAGTACCATTTTCTGTTCGTGTTCCGCGACGGCAAGCTCGTGCTGCTCAAGGAATACATGGACACCGAGCGCGTGACCGACATCCTCTGCGGCGGCCAGCGTCCCGCGAGCAGCGGGCGAGCATGAGCGCCACGGCCGCCGCGATCGGGCTGACCTTCCCGCGCGGCGGCGCGCTCGTCGCCGGCAGCGGCAACATCGGCGGCGCGGTGGCGGCGCGGCTGGCACGGGCGGGCGTCCCGGTGGTGTTCACCTACCACACGAATGCCCAGCGCGCCGCGGCACTCGCGCGCGATCTGAACGCCCGCGGGGCTCACGCCCAGGCACAGCAGCTTGATTTTGCGGATGGGGCGGCGGTGCGCGACCTCATCACCGCCACCGCCGAGCGCTTCGGCAGGCTGCACACGGTCGTCTATTGTTCCGGTCCTGCGATCCCGTTTCTCAGGGTGCGCGAGATGCCACCCGAGACGCTGGCGGCGCATCTGCAGGCCGATACCCTCGGCTGCTTTCGCTTGTTCCACCACGCGATCCCCGTGCTGGCCGCCGGGGGCGGCGGCTCCCTCACCGCCTGCGTCACCATGGCCAATCACCGCACCCTCGACACCGACGGTCTGTCGGCCATCCCGAAGGCGGCGGTCGAGTCGCTCATGCGTCAGATCGCATCCGAGGAGGCCGGCAGCGGGATCCGCGCCAACGCCCTGGCCATCGGCTGGATCGGAGGCTTCGCGGACAGCTTTGAGCAAGCCCGTGCCTACACGGCGGCCATGACCGGAGAGCAGGCGCACGCCACGCGTGCGCTCATGGAGCGCCTCATGTCCTGGATCCGCATGGGCCGGCCCGGACGCGGCGAAGAGGCGGCCAACATCGTGGCCTTCCTCGCCTCCGAGCAGGCCTCGTACGTGACCGGCTGCGTCATTCCGGCCGACGGGGGAGCGATTCTGTGAGTGAGATACCGAAGCGCACGGCGAGCACGGTGGTGCTCGACCCCTACGACCACAAGTTTCACTGGGATCCTTACCCCTACTACCGTGCGGCGCGCGAGCACGACCCGGTCTATTACTACGAACCGGGTGGCTTCTGGCTGCTCACCAAGTGGGATGACGTGCACCGCGCCTTTCGCGACCACAAGACCTTCATCAACAGCGGCGCGGTCGCGCTCGAGCGGGACGCCAACGAGAAGCTGCCCTACCCGCTCTTCATCGGCAGCGATCCGCCCGAACACACGCGTCAGCGCGCGGTGCTTGCGCCGCTCATGATGCCCGGCGCACTCGCCCGGCTCGAAGGTGTCATCCGCACGCGCACGCTCGAGTTGTTGACTGCGCACCTGCCCCACGGTCGACTGGATTTCGTCGCCGACCTGGCCTGTTACCTGCCGATGGATGTGATCTCGCTCCTGATCGACGTGCCGGTCGCCGACCGCGACCGGGTGCGCGGCTGGGCGGACGATCTCATTGCGCGTGAGGACAAGCAGACCGACCTGGCCGAGCGCAACGTGGCCGGCTACATGAATCTTGCGCAGTACTTCGAACAGCACACGGCGCGGCACGCCGCGGCGGCGCAGGGCGAGGATCTTCTGGGCGCCATGCTCAGGGCGCAGGCCCAGGGCCTGATGAGTCATGCCGAGGTGGTCGGCAACCTCATCCTGCTCGCCATCGCCGGCAACGAGA
>DATHLO010000016.1:0-11897 GCA_035488075.1 Steroidobacteraceae bacterium
GGTCGAGACCACGTAGCGGTCGGCGATGCTGAGCGTGTAGACGAGGCACATCATGATGAGCACGTACCAGCGCTCGAAAAATGACGCCGTCTTCACCGGTGCGAGTCCCAGTCCAGTGTCCGCGGCTACGCTCGATCGCAATTCACTCATGCCGTTTGTTTGCCTTGGCTGTATCTCGAGGCAGGTTACGCCTGTGGCGCACCACTGTCTTGCAGGATCAGGTCGGCGGCTTTTTCGGCCAGCATTATGGTGGGTGCCTGCGTGTTGCCGGAGGTGACGTTCGGAAAAGCCGACGCGTCCACGACCCGCAGCGCGGCAGCGCCGCGCACGCGCAGCTGCGCATCGAGCACCGAAGAGCGCGGATCAGCACCCATCGCACAAGTGCAGCTGGCGTGAAAGACCGAGCCGGCGCGCTGGCGAAAATCGGCGAGTAGCTCGGCAGCGGCGCGCACCTGCGCGCCGGGCTCGCGCTCGGAGGCGGTGACGGCCGCAAGGGGAGCGGCCGCGGCGATCTGGCGCACGACGCGCGCGCCCTCGAACACGTCTTCCACGTCGCTCGCCACGGACAGCGAGTTCAGCAGGATCGTGGGACTCACGTGCGGATCGGCGGAGCGGATGTGCACCGAGCCACGGCTGCGCGGCCGACAGGTATTGAACGACATGAGAAACCCCGGATACGGGTCGGGATTAAGCAGCCGACGCTTGGCGCCGATGGTCGTGGTGCTATAGCTTGCCGGGTTGAAATAGATGTGCAGATTCGGGCGCGCGAGGCCGGCGCGGCTGCGCAGGAAGGCACCCGCCTGGTTCACGCTCATCGCCAGCGGACCGCCTTTGGTGAGCAGGTAGCGCAAGGCCGCGCGCACCTTGCCGTACCAGGGTGCGAGCTCATTGTTGAGGGTCGGCACGCGCGAGCGGTAGAAGTACGACACCGCCAGATGATCCTGCAGGCCCTCACCGACGGCCGGCGAGTCGAGCAGCACCGGGATGCCGAGCGTGCGCAGGCGCTGCGCATCGCCGATGCCGGACAGTTCCAGCAGCTGCGGCGAGTTGATGGAGCCACCGCACAGCAGTACCTCGCGGCGCGCCTGCGCGCTGTGGCGCGCGCCGCCCTGCAGGTACTCGACACCAGTGGCGCGCGTGCCCGCAAACTGCACGCGCGCCGCGAGCGCATGCTCTTTGACTTCGAGGTTCATGCGCTGCCGCGCCGCTCGCAGATAGGCGCTGGCGGCAGACACCCGCACGCCATCCTTGATCGTCACCTGCCAAAGACCAGCGCCTTCAGGCTCCGCGCCGTTGAAATCGCGGGTGAGGGGAATGCCAATCTCCTCACAGGCGCGCAGAAAGACACTACACAGGGGATGCACCATCGCCGAGACGTCACTTACGTGCAGCGGACCGCCGGCGCCGTGATAGGCGGAGGCGCCCCAGGCGTGATCCTCGAACTTGATGAAGTAGGGCAGCACGTCCGCCCACGACCAGCCGACGGCACCGGCCGCTGTCCAGTCATCGAAGTCCCCGGGCTGCCCGCGCACGAACACCATCGCGTTGATGGAGGTGGAGCCGCCGAGCACTTTGCCGCGGGGGCAAAATTGCGTGCGGTTGTTCAGCCCCGGATCCGGCTGCGCTTCGTACATCCAATTGAAACGTGGATCGTTGAAAGTGCGGCCGTAACCGATCGGCACCTGAATCCAGGGCGAGCGGTCCGAGCCGCCGGCCTCCAGCAGCAGCACCCGGTGCTCACCGCTCGCGCTCAGGCGGTTGGCGAGCACGCAGCCGGCGCCGCCGGCGCCTACGATGATGTAGTCATACTCGCTCATTCTGTGATAAGCAGCCACCGATGAAACTTACGGACATCAAGACCTTTGTCGTCGGCAACCCGCCCCCGGGCAACGGCGGTCGCTACTTCGTGTTTGTGAAGCTCAGCACCGAGGGCAACGTGCACGGGGTGGGCGAAGCATACTGCGTTCCGTTTCATCCGGATCTGGTCGCGCGGCTCCTGGTCGACGTGTTCGAGCGTTATCTTGTCGGCGAGGACCCGCACGACATCGAGCGCATCTGGCGCCGGGTGTACTCGGCCGGCTACAGCCAGCATCCGGATCTCACCCTCATGGGCGTGCTGAGCGCGCTCGAGATGGCCTGCTGGGACATCATCGGCAAGGAAGCCGGGCAACCGGTGTACAAGCTTCTCGGCGGCCGCGTGCACGAGCGGCTGCGCTCCTACACCTATATCTACGCGCGCCCCGGGGACCAGGTGGACGTCTATCAGGATCCGCAGCTCGCGGCCAAGCGCGCGGCCGAGTACGTGGCGCAGGGCTTTACCGCCATCAAATTTGACCCCGCGGGACCCTACAGCGCCTTCGACGGGCGGCAGCTGTCGCTTGCGCAGCTTGAGCTGTGTGAGCGTTTCATGCGCGAGCTGCGCGCCGCGGTCGGCACGAGCGCGGACCTGCTCTTCGGCACGCACGGGCAGATGACCGCCGCGGGCGCCATCCGCCTCGCGCAGCGACTCGAGCCCTACGATCCGCTGTGGTTCGAGGAGCCGGTGCCGCCGGATGCCCCGGAGCAGATGGCGCTCGTTGCGCGCGCGACCAGTATTCCGATCGCTGCCGGCGAGCGGCTGACGACCAAGTACGACTTTGCGCGCGTGCTGCGCGCCAATGCCGCGGCCATCCTGCAGATGAATCTCGGCCGCGTCGGCGGCATTCTCGAGGCGAAGAAGATCGCCGCCATGGCCGAAGTGCAGCACGTGCAGCTCGCCCCGCACCTGTACTGTGGACCGGTGGTCGGCGCCGCCAACATCCAGCTCGCCACCTGCAGTCCGAACTTCCTGATCCTCGAGGGCATCGAACGCTGGCAGGGCATTCATGCCGAGCTGCTCGTGAAACCGATTCGCTGGGAAAACGGGTACGTCATTCCCCCGAGCGAGCCGGGACTCGGGGTCGAACTGAACGAGGCCTTCATCGCGCGCCATCCCTACAGCGGCCGGCAACTGCACCTGGAAAGCTCGGGCGAGCCGCTCTAGAGGCGCCGCGCACGCCCCTTGCGAGCATCAAAGCTGCAGCGCCGCGCGCATACGCTCTTCGTACCAGGCGTGGAACAGATTCACCATGTACTCGTTTCCCCCGATCGGACCGGGCAGGTAGGCGGGGCTGGAAGCCCCGCGCTGCGTCTCGGCGACGAAGGCGGCGTCCTGCGCGTTGGTGGCATTCCACACATGCGTGAGGTTCTTAAGATCGTAGTCCACGCCTTCCTCGGCATCCGCGTGTACGAGCCAGGTGCTGCGCACGAGTGTCTTGTCGCGCGCCAGCGGCAGGGTTGCAAAGGTGAGTACGTGATCGGACAGAAAGTGAAACCAGGCATTGGGCTGCACGTGGTAGTGCAGGGAGCCCAGGCGCGCCTCGGTGAACTCTCCTAAGAGCCGTCGCGAGGCCGCGCGGGTATCCGGGGTCATCGATTCACCCGCACCGTCGAGCACCAGGCGCTCGGTGCGAAAGGCGGTCGGACGTTTGTGCAATTCCTCGATAGGCTGCCAGGGGAGGCCAAAGCGCCGCCACAGTGCTTCGGATTCTTCGCGCGCTCCAAGGTAACGGCAGTACTGCGCGTGCTCCTGCGCCGAGAGGCGCTGCGTGTCGATCTCGCCGAAGAAGTCAAAGAGCGACTTGAGCAGTTCCGGGTGCCCGGCACAGTGGAAGCACTCCCGGTTGTTCTCGATGGTGAGCTTCCAGTTGCCGTGTTCGATGATGTCCACCTGGTGCGCAACCTTCGTGTGGGTGAGCGCGTGGGGCGCCAGATAAGGCGTCATGCGCTGCGCCATGTCCTCGAAGTCTCCCGGCGGCTCATCGGCCACACAGACGAAGATGAGGCCCGCGAGGCGTTTCACGTGCAACGGCTTGAGCGCCGGCTGCCCCTGCGGTACCTCCCCGGTCGCGCCGCAGTTGACGACGCGGCCGTCGAGGTCATAGGTCCAGCGGTGATAGGGGCACATGAGCGTGGCGCCTGCCACGCCCGTGTCCTGCTGCAGGATGCGCGAACCGCGGTGCCGGCAGGTGTTGTGGAAGGCGCCGATCGAGCCGTCGTCGCGGCGCAGGAGAAAGATCGGGTAAGGGCCGACCTGGTAGGTGCGGTAGTCGCCGCCTTCGGGCAGCTCGGCCTCAGAGGCCAGGAACAGCCAGTTGCGCGCGAAGATGGCGTCAAGTTCCGCGTGATAAAGCGCCTCGTCGGTGAAGAACGCCCCCGGCAGCGCGCGCCCCGGCTGGCGTGCGGCGAGCAATGCTGCGACGTGTTCGCGCAGGTTCATCGGTAAGCGGTCCAGATGGTCTTCAGATCAGAGTACTTGTCGATGGCGTGCCCGGAGCGGTCGCGGCCGGAGCCGGACAGCTTAAAGCCCCCGAAGGGGGTCGCCATGGTCGAGCGGTCAAAGGTGTTGACCCACACCGTGCCGCCACGCAGTGCGTGGGTGAGACGGTGCGCTACGTTCATATCGGCGGTCCAGACTGCGGCGGCGAGCCCATACGGGGTGTCATTGGCCAGACGCACGGCCTCCGCCTCGTCGCGGAACGTCATGACGGCGAGCACCGGCCCAAAGACCTCCTCCTGTGCCACTTTCATCTGCGGGCGCACACCATCCAGCACGGTCGCTTCGACATAGAAGCCCCCGCTCTGCTTGAGTGCCTGGTGACCCCCCAGTGCGAGGCACGCCCCGGCAGCGACGGCGCCCTCGATGAAGCCGAGCACGCGCTGCATGTGCTTCTCATCGATCAGCGCGCCCATCTGCGTGCTCGCCTCGAGCGGGTGCCCGAGGGTGATCGTGGCGGTGACGCGGGCGATCGCCTCCAGGAGTGCCTCCTTGACGCTTTCGTGCACGATGAGGCGCGAGCCGGCGTGACAGGTCTCGCCACTGTTGTAATAGATGCCCCAGGCGATGCCGTACGCGGCCGCCTCCAGATCCGCATCGGCGAACACCACCTGCGGTGTCTTGCCACCACATTCGAGCGCCACCCGCTTCAGATTCGACTCCGAGGCGTAGCGCAGCATCAGCCGCCCGACCTCGGTGGAGCCGGTGAAGGCGATCAGATCCACGTCCGGGTGCAGGGCGAGTGCCTTGCCCGCCTCCTCGCCGAAGCCCGGCACGACGTTGAACACTCCCGGCGGAACTCCGGCCTCGAGCGCCAGTTCCCCGAGACGGATGCCCGAAAGCGGGGACTGCTCGGCGGGCTTGAGTACCACGCTGTTGCCGGTGAGCAGTGCCGGGCCCACCTTCCAGCAGCTGATGATGAGCGGGTAGTTCCACGGCACGATCGCGCCCACGACCCCTAGGGGCTCGCGGCGGATGAGGGCGAGGTCCAGCGGCCCCGTCGGCGCCACCTCGTCATTGAGCTTGTCGGCGAACTCGGCGTAGTACTCGATGCAGTCGGCGCAGTTGGCGACATCCACCTCAACGGAGTTGCGGATCGGTTTGCCGACGTCGCAGGTTTCCAGCAGCGCCAGGCGCACCGTGTCCGCGCGGATCGCATCCGCGAAGCGCCGCAGGATCCGCTTGCGTTCGCGCGGCTCGATGCGTCGCCAGACCCCGGCTTCGAAGCTCTTGCGCGCGGCAGCCACGGCGCTCGCCACGTCGGCCGCGCCACAGCGCGCCACCTGGCAGATGACCGCGCCGTCGATCGGACTGACGTCAGCGAACACGCGCCCGTCCTGCGCTGCGCGCGCGTGCCCGTCGATGCACGCCTCGCCCTGGGGATGCAGCTGTGCCGCCAGGCGCTCCCAGGTGGCCCGATCGTTCGGAACGGCGGTGGTATTCATGCGCTTATGCTTCCATGCCCCTGCGGGCGATCGCAGCCTAGAAATTGAATAGCCCCATCTAAAAGAGGCATCGGACCGTGGGGCGCCCTGATTAGAATAACGCGCCACCCTTACCAGGGCGCAACGTCCGACCGGAGAGCCTGCATGGCAAGAGCCAAAGCAAAAGCGAAGTCCCCACGCAAACCAAAGGCCCGGGCGCGACTGCGCTCCAGCGCCAAAGCGAGCCGCGCCCCGCGCGTCACGGCGGCCGGCGCGCGTACCGTGCCCGCGCGCGCGGACGCACGCGACCTCCTGGGACGCCTGAGCAAGGGCGGGGTGATCTGCGCGGAAGGCTATGTCTTCGAGCTCGAACGACGCGGTTACCTGCAGGCGGGCGCATTCGTGCCGGAAGTGCTGTTCGATCACCCGGAAGTGGTCGAACAGCTGCACCTGGACTTCGTGCACGCGGGCTCCGATGTCACGCAGGCGCTCACCTATTACGTGCACCGGGAGAAGTTGCGCGTCATCGGGCGCGAGAAGGACCTCGTGCCGATGAATCGGGCGGCGCTTAAGATCGCCAAGACCGTGGCGCGCCGCACCGGCACGCTGTTCGCCGGCGATCTGTGCAACACCAACATCTACGAGCCGGGTGACGCGGCATCGCTCAGGGAGATCGAGCGCATCTTCGCCGAGCAGGTCGGCTGGGCGGCCGACGCGGGGGTCGATTACTTCGTCGCCGAGACCTTCTCCTGGGGCGCAGAGGCGCTCCTGGCGCTCGCGGCGATCCGCAAGTACTCGAAGGTACCGGCGGTGATGACGATGGCGATGCACCGCGAGGATGTGACGCGCGAGGGCTGGACGGCCGCGGAAGTGTGCCGGCGCCTGGAGGCAGCCGGCGCCGACGTGGTGGGACTGAACTGCCACCGAGGACCCGCCACCATCATGCCCTTGATGCGCGAGATCCGCGCCGCGGTGAAGTGCCACGTTGCCGCCCTGCCGGTGCCGTATCGCACCACCCCCGCGCAGCCCTCGTTCATGTCGCTCACCGACCCCTGCTGCGGCGATGCGCGCGCCTTCCCGGTCGGGCTTGACCCGTTCGTGTGCACGCGCCAGGAGATCTTCGATTTCGGCAAGGAGGCGTACGCACTGGGCATCCACTACCTCGGCGTGTGCTGCGGCGCCGGGCCGCATCACATCCGTGCGCTGGCGGAGAGCCTCGGGCGCAAGCCCCCGGCCAGCCGTTATTCGGTCGACATGTCGCGGCATGCCTTCTTCGGCAACACCGAGCGCATCAAGAAGATCCAGATCGACTATCGCGCCAAGCTCTGAAGGTCGCGGTGAAGTACTCGGCTCTGGCACTGCTGCGCGGAGCGCTCACCGGGCAGCGCAGCTGGACGCCGGTGTGGCGCTCGCCGGAACCCAAACGCGCCTACGATGCGCTGATCGTCGGCGCGGGCGGCCACGGTCTGGCCACTGCCTATTACCTCGCGCGCAACCACGGCCTCACGCGCGTGGCGGTCCTCGAGCGCGGCTGGCTCGGCGGCGGTAACACCGGGCGCAACACCACCATCGTACGCTCCAATTACCTCTTCCCCGAGAGCGCACGGCTGTACGACTTTTCCCTCAGGCTCTACGAGGGTCTCGCGCGCGAACTGAATTTCAACATCATGCTCAGCCAGCGCGGACTCGTGCTCCTGGCCCACAGCCGCCACGACCTGGACGCCATGGCACGCTGGGCCAATGCGATGCACATGAACGGCATCGACGCGCAGCTCTTGAGCCGCGAAGAGGTGGCCGCGCGCGCGCCGCTCCTGGAGATGTCGCCCGCGGCGCGCTTTCCGATCCTCGGGGGCTTCCTGCAGCGCCGCGCCGGCACCGCGCGCCATGACGCGGTGGCGTGGGGGTACGCGCGCGCCGCCGACTCACTCGGGGTCGACATCATCCAGAACTGCGAGGTCACCGGTTTTCTCACCGGTGCGGGCGGGCGCATCAGCGGAGTGCAGACCAGTCGCGGACGCATCGACAGCGAGCGCGTCGGCATCGCCGCCGCGGGCCACAGCTCGGTGCTCGCGCAGCTGGCCGGCTTTCGACTGCCCGTGACGAGCTACGCGCTGCAGGCGATGGTGACCGAACCGGTCAAGCCCGCGCTCGACACCGTCGTGCTCTCCCCCGGCACCGGCGCTTACGTGAGTCAGTCCGACAAGGGCGAGATGGTGCTCGGGGCGAGCCTCGATCTTTTCCCCTCGTACGCGCAGCGCGGCAGTTTCGCCGTGACCCAGAGCATCATCGGCGCAACCCTCGCCATTTTTCCCGCCTTCAGCCGCCTGCGGCTGCTGCGCCAGTGGGCGGGCATCGTCGACGTTGTGCATGACTCGAGCCCGATCATCGGCGCCACGCCCGTGCCGGGGCTGTACATCAACTGTGGCTGGGGGACCGGCGGGTTCAAGGGGATCCCGGTCGGCGGGTGGACGCTGGCGCATGTGCTCGCCACGGGGCGCAATCATGAGCTCGCGGAACCCTTTCAGCTCGAGCGCTTCCACAGCGGTCGCCTCATCGACGAAGCGGCCGCGGCCGGCATCGCCCACTAGGCCCCCTCATGATGCAGCTGCCCTGTCCCTGGTGTGGCGTGCGTGACGAGAGCGAGTTCGTCTGCGCCGGTACGACGCACATTGCCCGCCCTGCGATGAACGCGACCGATGAGATCTGGGGCGACTACCTGTTCTTCCGTGAGAATCCAAAGGGGCTGCACCGCGAGCGCTGGCGCCATGCGTACGGGTGCGGTCAGTGGTTCAACGTAGCGCGCCACACCGTGACGCATGCGGTGCTCGCGGTGTACGCCATGGCCGATCCGCCGCCGGAAGTGACCTGACAAGACCGATGGGAAGTTCACGCCTCGCAGCCCCGGCCGGGGTCTTCATCGACCGCTCGCACCCGGTCTCCTTCACGTTCAACGGCCGCAACCTCACGGGCTTTCGCGGCGACACGCTCGCATCCGCGTTGCTCGCGAACGGCGTGCGCCTCATCGGCCGCAGCGTAAAGCTGCACCGCCCACGCGGCATCTGGTCCTGCGGCGTCGAGGAGCCGAGCGCGCTCGTGGACGTCGGGCACGCACGGCGGCGCACGCCGAACGTGCGCGCCACCCTGCTGCCGATCGTCGATGGCCTGTGCGCGGCGAGCGTGAACTGCTGGCCGAGCGTCGGCTTCGATCTGGGTGCCGTCACGGGCGCCTTCGCCGGGCTTCTGCCCGCCGGGTTCTACTATAAGACCTTCATGTGGCCGAGCTGGCGGCTCTTCGAGCCGGCGATTCGCCGCCTGGCAGGCCTCGGGCGCGCGCCGCGGGAACCGGATGCAGATCACTACGACGAGGTCGCCGCGGCCGCCGACGTGCTCGTCGTCGGCGCCGGACTCGCCGGACTGACCGCGGCGGTGGCGGCTGCACAGGCGGGCGCGCGTACGCTACTCCTGAGCGCGAGCGAGCGCGTGGGCGGCGCGCTCGCCTGCCTCGAGGATCCGCGCATCGCGACGCTGCACGCGAGTGCACAGCAGCTGGGCGTGCGTATCCTCACCCGTACGGTCGCCTTCGGTGTCTACGACCACGGCCTGGTTTGTGCGCTGGAGACGGTGAGCGGCGAGGGTAACGCCATAACGTCCGCGGGGGTGCTGCGCGAGCGGCTGTGGAAAATCCGCGCACGCGCCGTGATCGCCGCCACCGGGGCGTTTGAGCGCCCGTTGCTCTTCGCGGACAACGACCGCCCGGGGGTGATGCTCGCAAGTGCAGCGGCGAAGTACGCGACGGCCTACGGGGTGGCCTGCGGGGCGCGCGCCGTGCTCTTCGCACACAGCGACTCCGCGTACGCGGTGGCGGCCGCGCTCGCCCGCGCCGGCATCGTGATCTCCGCCCTGATCGAGGGACGCGACAGTTCTGTCGCCCCATCGCCGCCCGCCGTGCCGGTCCTGCGCGGCAGAATCAGTGCGGTGCACGGCACGCGCAGCGTGCGCGGCTGCACAGTGACACGCGCCGACGGGCGTCGCGAGCGCTTCAGCTGCGATCTCATTCTCAGCGCCGGGGGCTTGGCGCCGGCCGTGCACCTGCATTCGCAGGCCGGCGGAAAACTGCGCTGGGTGAGTGAGAGCGCGATGTTCGTCCCGGAGGGCGCGGCCGGGAACCTGACGAGCGTCGGCGCCTGCGCCGGGGTGTTTGAGCCGCCAGCGCTCGCGGCACACGCCGCGGAGGTGGCGCTCGCACTGGCGCGTGGCGTGGCCCCACCGGCCAGCGCGCCCGTGAGCGGCGTTGGCTCATCCGCGCTGCCCCGTGGCACCCCGAGGGCAAGGGGTAAGGAGTTCGTTGACCTGCAGAACGATGTCTGCGCAAGCGACGTGGCGCTCGCGGCGCGGGAGAACTATCGCTCGGTCGAGCACCTGAAGCGCTACACCACGACCGGCATGGGGACCGATCAGGGCAAGACGAGCAACGTGAACGCGCTCATGCTCATGGGCGAGTACACCGGCCGCGCGCCCGCGGAGGTCGGCACCACGCGCTTTCGGCCGCCGTTCGTGCCGGTGACGCTCGGGGCGCTCGCCGGACGGCGCGTGGGAGCGCTGTACCGGCCGCTCAAGCGCCTGCCGGCCCAGGACTGGCACGCCGCTCACGGGGCACTGTTCGAGACCTTCGGGGACTGGAGCCGCCCGGCCGCCTACCCGCTGTCCG
Source organism: Steroidobacteraceae bacterium (assembly GCA_035488075.1). Taxonomy (GTDB): domain Bacteria; phylum Pseudomonadota; class Gammaproteobacteria; order Steroidobacterales; family Steroidobacteraceae; genus 13-2-20CM-66-19. Next base: position 10,487 of record DATHLO010000016.1, read on the forward strand.
GTGAGACGCTCGAAGCGGCGGCGCAGCGCGAGGCGCGTAGCGTGCGCGAGCGGGTCGGGCTCTTCGATGGCTCCCCGCTCGGCAAGCTCGAGGTCTTCGGCCCCGATGCGGCGCGCTTCCTCGATCTGATGTACGTCGGCACGATGTCGACGCTTGCCCTGGGGCAGGCGCGCTACGGGCTTCTCCTGAACGAGAACGGCACGCTCGTGGATGATGGCATCGTCGCGCGTCTCGGCCCCGAGCACTACTGGGTAAACACCACCACCGCGGGCATCGAGCGCACCGCGGCGGCCTTCGAGGAGTGGCTGCAGTGCGAGTACATGGACCTGCGTGTGCTCGTGACCCCGGTTACCTCGCGCTGGGCCAACGTCACGGTGGCCGGCCCGCGCGCCTGGGCATGGCTCGCCGCGGCTGGCTGTGACGCCGCGCTCGCACCGCAGGCGATGTCGCACATGACACTGCGGGCGAGCGAGCTCGAGGGGGTGCCGCTGCGTGTGCTGCGCGCCAGCTTCAGTGGTGAACTTGGCTACGAGGTGAATCTGCCCGCCACGCAGGCGCAGTGGCTGCTGACCCGTCTGTGGGCGCGTGCCGGCGAGTTCGGCGCGACGCTCTACGGGATCGAGGCGCTGCAGGTGCTGCGGGTTGAGAAGGGCTACCTGCACATCGGCACCGATACCGACGGCACGACGCTTCCCCAGGATGTGGGCTTTGCGCGCCAACTTGAGCGCAAGCCTGCCGCGTTCGTCGGCCGCCGCTCCCTCACCCGCGCCGCCGCGCGCGACCCACAGCGCCTGCAGCTGGTTGGACTCACACCGATGGACGGCCGTACGGTGCTGCCGGTGGGCGGCCAGATCGCCCCCTCGCCACCGCCCGCCCTGACCGAGGGCCACGTCACCTCAAGCTACATGAGCCCGAAGCTCGGCTGCCCCGTGGCGCTCGCCATGCTCCGCCGCGGCGCGCAGCGCACCGGGGAGGCGGTGCGCATCTACCACCTGGGCAAGACGGTCGACGCGCGCGTCGTCAGCACGCCCTTCGTGGACCCCAAGGGCGAGCGCCTGCATGGATGAGCGGCTGCCGCCGCCCGTGTGGGCAGGTCTTACGGTGCACGTCGAACAGGGCGTGCCGGCTGCCGCCCTGCGTTATTTCTCCCGCACGGGGGCTTTCGCCGCCGCTGCGCGCGCGGCCAACGTCACGCTGCCGGAGACGGGGCAGGCGAGTGACGCGGGACGCGATCTGTGTCTGGCGTGGCGCAGTCCGACCGAGACCTTGTGCCTCAGCCGCACCGAGCAGCGCCTGCGCGAACTGAAAGACGCCCTCGCTGGCGCGCCGGACGGCTGCTGGGTTGAACTCAGCGGGGGCCTGAGCGTGGTGCACCTGGACGGTGAGAGAATCGAGGAGCTCCTGTCCCGGC
>DATHLO010000017.1:0-4030 GCA_035488075.1 Steroidobacteraceae bacterium
AGCTTGGAGAGCACCATCTCGTGCATGCTAAAGGGGGACTGCACCAGGCGCTTGAGCTTCGGGGTCTGGGTGAGGCTCGTCAGCTGCAGGAACAGCTCGTGCACGTCGTGCCCGATGTCGTCATCGGCTGTGAACAGTCCGTAGTCGGTGTACTGGCGCGCGGTGCGCGGATGGTAATTGCCGGTGCCGAGGTGGCAGTAGCGGCGGATGCCGCCAGGCTCGCGGCGCACGACCAGGAGCAGCTTCGCGTGGGTCTTGTAGCCCACCACCCCGTACATGACGTGCGCGCCCGCTTCCTGCAGGCGGTTGGAGAGCTCGATGTTCGCCTCCTCGTCAAAGCGCGCGCGCAACTCCACGATCACCGTCACGTCCTTACCGGCATTGGCCGCCGCCACCAGCGCGTCCACCAGCGGTGAGCCGTGGCCGGAGCGGTAGAGCGTCTGCTTGATCGCGAGCACCTGCGGATCCGCGGCCGCCTGGCGCACGAAATCCATCACCGGCACGAAGCTCTGGTAGGGATGCTCGAGCAGGATGTCCTTGTGGCGGATGGCCGCGAACATGTCGGTGCCGCCGGCGAGGCGCCGCGGCATGCCCGGGGTGAAGATCGGGTACTTCAGGTCCGGGCGCTGCACGATGTCGTACAAGGCCGAGAGACGGTTCAGGTTCACCGGTCCATTCACCGGGTAGGTGTCGAGCGAGGCGGAGGCGAACTGGGCCTGCAGGAACTTCACCATGTCCTCGGGGCAGTCTGAGGCGGTCTCGAGCCGCACCGCCGCGCCGTAGCGGCGGTGCTGCAGCTCGCCCTCGAGCGCGCGGCGCAGGTCATCGATTTCTTCCTCGTCGACGAACAGGTCGCTGTTGCGCGTGACGCGGAACTGGTAGCAGCCGATCACCTGGATGCCGGTGAAGAGCTTGTGGACGAACGCCTGCACGATCGCCGACAGCAGCACGCAGCCGCGGTTGGCGCCGCCGCCCGGCAGCGGCACCACGCGCGGCAGCGAGCGCGGCGCCTGCACAATGGCGAGCTCGCTGTCGCGGTTGAAGGCATCCTTGCCCTCCAGGCGCACGATGAAGTTCAGACTCTTGTTCTGGATGCGCGGGAAGGGGCGCGCCGGATCGAGCCCCAGGGGGCTCAGGACCGGCTCGACCTCCTGCTCGAAGTACTGCTCGAGCCACTCGCGCGCCTGTGCACTCCACTCCGTGGGACCCAGGAGCGGCACGCCCTCGTGCGCGAGCGCGGGCAGCAGCAGATCGTTGAGGCAGCGGTACTGCTCATCGACCAGGCGCGTCGCGCGCTCGTGGATCGCCGTGAGCTGCTCGGGAATCGACATCCCATCGGCCGCCATCGGGCCGCCGCCGAGTTCCTGCAACTGCTTGAGCCCCGACACCCGGATTTCGAAGAACTCATCCAGGTTGCTGCAGGAAATGCACAGGAACTTCAGCCGCTCGAGCAGCGGCACGGATTTATCGAATGCCTGGTCCAGTACCCGCTGGTTGAACTCGAGGAACGAGAGCTCGCGGTTGATGTAATGCTGGGGCGCCTTCAGATCCGGCGAATCCATGAAAACGGGCCTCGCCGCACGGGCGGCGGCTGATGAATGGGCGGCCCATGGTACCAGCGAGAAAGCGACCGGACTGTTAAGGCGATCAGCGCGCGACGAGCATGGGCCCCGTGGTGGGCTCGAGCGTAACCAGGAGGGGGGCGGATTTGGCGAGGAAGTCCTCGCGCCAGCGCGCCTCGATCGGGTCGGCGCCCGGCAGGATCACGGTCTGGGGGTTCTTGAACACCCCGTTGACCCGGTATTCGTAGTGCAGGTGCGGCCCCGTGGCGAGTCCGGTCATGCCGACATAAGCGATCACGACCCCCTGGGTCACGTGAGCGCCGACGTGCGTACCGCGGGCGAAGCGCGAGAGGTGGCCGTAGACGGTCACCACGGTGGCGGAGTGCTCGATCTCCACCACGTTGCCGTAGCCGCCCTTGACGCCCGCGAAGCGGATGCGCCCGTCACCGGCGGCCTTGACCGGGGTGCCCATGGGGGCGGCGTAGTCGACGCCCTTGTGGGCGCGGATCAGGTTCAGGATCGGGTGGTAGCGGGCGGAGTTGAAGCGTGAGCTCACGCGTGTGAATTCCACCGGGGCGCGCAGGAATGCCTTGTGCAGGCTCTTGCCATCGGGGGTGTAGTAGTGCGAGCCACCGTCCGGATCGGTGTAGCGCACGGCCTTAAAGTCACGTCCCTGGTTGACGAACTCGGCCGCCTGGATGGGGCCATCCTTCACGTACTCGCCCTCGCGCCAGATCTCCGGGTAGGTGACGACGAAGGCATCCCCGGGGCGCACGTCGAGGACGAAGTCGACGTCCCAGGCGAAGATATCCGCGAGCGCCACCGCGGTCTGGTCGTGGGCGCCGGAGGCTTCCACCGCTTCAAAGAGGGAGCTGTTGATCACCCCGCGCACGGTGCGCATGCGCATCTCGAGCGGGCTTTGCAGCACGTCGGCCTTGAGTCCCGCTTCCGGATCGCGCGAGACCTTGAGCATCTCACTCTCGTTCAGCCGGCGCTCGAGCCCGTAGAGCGAGCCGTCCTTGTGCTCAAAGTGCAGCGATTCCCCGGGCTGCAGCGAATCGAGCGCCCGGCGCACGTTCGGCAGGCTGCGAAGCGACGCGAGGTCGGCGAGGTTCAGCTTCAGGCGCCGGAAGATGTGGTCGAGGGTATCGTTGCGCGCCACGATCACATCGATGGTCGAAAGTGCGGCAGTGCCGAGCGAGGGTACCGCGGCGAGCGTGGCGGTGGGTGCAGCGACCGGGGCGGTCGCGGCCGGGACGCCCGGGCTGGCCGGCCCACCGGGGTTAGCGGTTGCCGCAGAAGGGGTGGAGTCCAGGCCACCGTGCATCAGGGACCACGCCACTACCGCGCAGGCGGCCGTCTGCAGGCAAAAAGCCAGCGAGGGCCAGCGAATCCAGGATCTTTTCGGTGCCGGCTGAGTGTTGGGATCCATCGACTACACTTGGAGGGATGATTTAAAAGGGCGCAACGTACCGGGCCGGGCCTCTCGGGTCAATGTATGTTAAGTGCCAACCCGGGAAGTTACGGGTTACGTTATCTCCGGTGCGTTAATTTTTTCGGGACGGATTTCACGGGAATACGATGAATTTCGACGAACAGATCGCAGAGCTCCATCGCGGCACGAGTGAGGTGCTCACCGACGCGGATCTTGCCAAGAAACTCAGGCGTGGCACGCCGCTTGAGGTGAAGGCGGGGTTCGATCCGACCGCCCCCGACCTGCACCTCGGGCACACGGTGCTCCTGAACAAGATGCGCCAGTTCCAAAAGCTCGGGCACCACGTCACCTTCCTCATCGGTGACTTCACCGGGATGATCGGCGATCCGAGCGGCCGTAACGCCACCCGCCCGGCGCTCACGCCCGAGGAGATCCAGGCGAACGCACACACCTACGAAGCGCAGGTGTTCAAGATCCTCGATCGCGAGCGCACGCGCATCGATTTCAATTCCCGCTGGCTGGGCAAGCTCACCTCGACCGAGATGGTGAAGCTCACCGCGCACTACACGGTGGCCCGCATGCTCGAGCGCGATGACTTCGCCAAGCGCTACAAGGCCGGGCAGCCGATCTCCATCCACGAGTTCCTCTACCCGCTCGCGCAGGGCTACGATTCGGTGGCGATGAAGGCGGACGTCGAGCTCGGCGGCACGGATCAGAAATTCAATCTCCTGGTGGGCCGCTCGCTGCAGGAGGCCTACGGCCAGGAGCCGCAGGTCGTGATCACGACGCCGCTGCTCGAGGGGACCGATGGCGTCAACAAGATGTCCAAGTCCCTCGGCAACTACAGCGGCATCACCGAAGAGCCCGACAGCATGTTCGGCAAGCTCATGTCCATCTCCGATGAGCTCATGTGGCGCTACTTCGAGCTGCTGTCGTTTCGAGCGCTGCCGGACATTGCCGCCCTCAGGCGCTCTGCGGACGAGGGGCGTAATCCGCGCGACATCAAGTTCGAGCTCGCGCGCGAGCTCGTCGA
>DATHLO010000018.1:0-4656 GCA_035488075.1 Steroidobacteraceae bacterium
CTTCTCCTCCGGAGCGGTGCGCGTGCCGATGCCGTGCTCGGGGATGTACAACATGTCCAAGTACGGCGTGGAGGGTCTCACGAACACCCTGCGCTACGAGCTCTCGAAGTTCGGTATCCAGGTGACCTCGATCGAGCCGGGGGCGGTCAAGACGCAGATGACGGCCGATCCGATCAATTCCACGGCCCGTATCTGGGAGCGCTCCACGCCGCAGATCCGGCAGCGCTACGAGGCGAAACTGCGGCCAATCACCGATCACCTGGGCAAGATGCTGCTGACGGCTAACGAGCCGGACTTCGTCACCGAGGGCGTACTGAAGCTCGTTGAGGTGCCGAAGCTCAAGCCGCGCTACATGGTGGGCAAGGAAGTGCGCATGCTGCCGCTGATGCAGGCGTTGCTGTCGGAGACAGCCTTCGAGCGCCTGGTGGCAAAGCAGTTCAACATCTGAAGTCCGTGCCGCAGGCGCACGAGGAGGAGATCGAGTGCAGGACGTAAAGGCACGATTTGCGGCGCTCCGTGAAGGCAGCCGCACCCTGGCGGCGGCCAGCGGCGCGCAGCGCGCGGCGCGGCTGAAAACGATGTTGGCGGCGGTGCTGGCGAACAAGCAGCGCTTCTATGACGCGGCGCACACCGAGATGAAGGCCTGTGACCTTGACGTGGCGGCGCAGCTGGTCATGGTGAAGAGCGAGGTCGACTTCGTCGCGAAGCGTGTCGGCGGCTGGATGAAGCCGCGGCGCGTGCGCAACTCCGCGGCGACCCTGGGCAAGAAGTGCTACATCCTGCACGAGCCCAAGGGCGTCGTGCTCAACCTGTCGACCTGGAATGCGCCCATAGCCATCGCGCTCGTGCCGGCGGTGGCGGCGATTGCTTCCGGCAACGCCTTTGCGCTCAAGCCCTCGGAGCTCGCGCCCTACAGCGCCACCGTGTTGCGCGAGGTGCTCGAAGGCGCGCTGCCGGCTGATGAGTTTGCGGTGTTTGAAGGCGGCCCGGAGGTCGCGCAGCAGCTGCTGAGCCTGCCGTTCAACCACATCTACTACACCGGCGGGCAGCGGGTGGGGCGGCTGGTGATGAAGGCGGCCGCGGAGAACTTCGCCGCGGTCACGCTCGAGATGGGCGGCAAGAACCCCGCCATCGTCGCCGCCTCAGCGGCGATCGACAACACCGCCAGGAAGATCGCCTGGGGTCGCATCGCGAACGCCGGCCAGGTATGCGTGGCACCGGATTACGTACTGGTGCACGAGTCGGTGTTCGACGCGTTCGTGCAGTCGCTGACGAAGGCGATGACCGACATGTACAACGCCACCGGCAGCGGCTTCGAGCATTCGCCCGAGCTCATGCGCATCATCAACGACCAGCATTTCGCGCGCGTCACGCGGCTGCTGCAGGATGCGCGTGACAAGGGTGCCAAGATCGCCTTCGGCGGTCAGACGCGCGCCGAGGATCGCTTCGTGGCGCCCACCATCCTCACCAATCTGAGCGAAGAGATGCTCATCATGCAGGAGGAGATCTTCGCGCCGCTGCTTCCGGTCATCCCGTTCCGTGACAGGAGCGAGGCGCTGGCGATCATCGAGCGGCGCACCAAGCCACTCGCGCTTTATATCTATGCGAAGGACCGGGCGACGATCGATTACTTCCTCGCGCACACCAGCGCCGGCAGCACGGTGGTGAACCACAATCTGATCCAGTCCGGCACTAATCCGCGCCTGCCGTTCGGTGGGGTCAACCACTCCGGTATCGGGCGCATCGGCGGGGAAACCGGCTTCCGCGAGTTCTCCAACGCGCGCTCGGTGGTCGAGCAGCCGCTCGGCTTCCTCGACCTCACCTTCAACCTGCCGCCGTACTCGAAGACCTATCGCAAGCTGATCGAGAAAGCGATCAAGGCCTAAAGCGCCAGAGCGCGCCGCGTTCTTCAGTGGCGGCGCCCTTTGACGCGCACCTTGAACTTCATGCTCGGCCCCGGCGTCGGCAGCACCTTGGTCTTCAGCACGTAGTCAGGGGACTCGAGCTCAAGATCCAGCAGATAGAAGAGCCGCGCCATGCTCAACGACATCTGCACTTCCGCCAGCGTCTTGCCGAGGCAGGTGTGGGTGCCGCGCCCGTACGGGGAGTACACGCCCGGCTTCAGATGCTCCGCGCGCGGCCGCGCGTAGCGGTCGATGTCGAAGTTCTGCGGATTCGGGTAGAACTCTTCCATGTAGTGTGGCACGGCGGTCGCGACATACAGCAGCTCGCCTTCGCGGATCTGGTGGCCGAGGAAGGCAAAGTCGCGGGTGGCGGTGCGCATCTGCGCCACCGCAATCGGATACATGCGCATCACTTCCATGATGGCGCCGTCGATCGCCGGTACGCGCCGTAAGTCCGCTTCGTCGATGCTGCCCTGGGCGAACAATGCGTCCGCCTCGTTGCGCACGCGCTCGAGCACCTCGGGGTGCTTGAGAACCGCGTAGATGAACGCGCCCACCGTGTTGGCCACCGTGTCGAGGCCTGCGACGAACGGGCCGGTGAGGCTGAGGATCAGGTCACTCGCCGGAATGAGATCCGGATCGCGCGCATGCGCTTCCATGACATCGTCGACGAGGTTACGGCGTGTCGGATCGCGTGCGTCCTTGCCGGCGTTATATTCGGCGATCATGCGCCGGCCGAGCTCGGCAACGCGCTCCTTGGCATGCTTGTAGCGCGGATCCTTGAGCATGAACTTGGGGCGCTGACGCGTTACCAGCACATTCAGAATGTAGAGAATGGTCGTGCGGATGTCGGCCACATACTCGCGCGGCGAGGTGCCGGTGAGCATGGCGCCGAGTTGCTCGGTGACGATGTACTGCATGTTCTGCACCACCGGCACGAGCTCCCCCACCGGCCAGTCGCGCTCGATCACCGTGTCGGTGATCTTGATCACCTCGTCATAGCGGCCCTTGAGCGACTCTTTCGAGTAGCCGTGCTTCATGACGGCGCGCAGCTTCTGGTGCGTCTCGCCATCTTCGCCGGTGAGCGTGCGCTTTGCGCCCCACTCATCGACCAGGCCCTGCCAGAACTCCTTGGAGCGCAGCGAATCGCGGCCCTCGCGCGTGCCCATGAAGTTGGCGGCCTCGGCGCCGGCGAGCACGGTGTAGACGTTGTTCATCACCTTGAGCCGAAATACCGGACCGTACTTGCGGTAGCACTCGTAGAAGAATCTGCCCGGATCCTTGGCCATCTGCAGGGCATTGCCTACGACCGGCAGACCACGCACCAGCGCAGGTTCTTTGAGAGCTTCGGATGCAACCGTGGCCATGGAAAGCCTCGCGATGAGACGCGGCGCGTGCGTCGGTCCGCTGATGGTATACGCATTGGAATGAATACGGAACCACCGGTACCTATTGGACCCGTGCGTCGGCAGTGTGCGATAGTTTCCGCAGCCCCGGCACCGCTTTTAAGGACGACATGAACAGCCAGCCCGCCACCGAGCTCAAGACAAAGCGCAAGCCTGGCCGGCCGCGCAGCAAGCGCTCCGAAGAGGCGATCATCCGCGCGATGACGTCGCTCCTGGCCGATGAGCGCTACGCGAGCCTCACGGTCAGCAAGGTGGCCGCGCGTGCGCGCGCGAGCAAGTCGACGATCTACCGTCGCTGGCCCACCAAAGAGCATCTGGTTATCGAGGCCTTCAACCGCTGGCCGGCCCTCACGCCGCACGATCGCGGCGACGTGATGTCGGACCTTCTCAACCTGTACCGGCAGTTCCTGCGCATCCTGCACCGGCCGCCCTCGAATGCCATCATGCCGACGCTGGTAGCCGAGCGCGCGCACAATCCGGCGCTGGCGGCGGTGTTTGATCCGCTCATGCAGCGACGGCGCGATCCGGTGCGCGTGGTGCTCGAGCGCGCCATGGAACGCGGCGAGCTGCCCAAGACCACCGATGTCGAGCTGGCGGTGGACGCGCTCATGGGAGTCACGGTGTTGCGCATGTACTTCATTCCCGGCAACCTCAGCATCCCGGCGATCCGCGAGTTCCTGAGCGTGCTGCTGCGAGGCCTCGGAGCGCGCGGCTACTGAGTCCTCACGCGGCGGCCTCTGAAGTCCTGCGGAGCGAGCCTTGAGCGCATTGTCCCCGCTCTCACGCCGTATCGAGGTGGGCGAGCTCCTTCCTGGTGAAGGCCCGCTCACGATCGCAGCCGATATCTTCCTGCCGGCGCGCATGCGCGCCTCCCCCGTGGTGCTGTTCTGCCTGCCCGGGGGAGCGATGAATCGCGGCTACTTCGACCTGCAGGGCGAGGGCGACTTCAGTTTCGCCGCGCACCTGAGCTCGCGCGGATTCATCGTGGCGAGCCTGGATCACCTCGGCATCGGCGACAGCACCCGGCCGCGCGAGGGCTTCGAGCTCACCCCGGACGTGCTGGCTCATGCCAACGCGATCGCGATGGACGCCATTCGCACCGAGCTGCGCGCCGGCGATCTCACCGGCGCACCGCTGCCGCACCTGCAATCGATCGGCGTGGGCCACTCGATGGGCGCGATGCTGACCGCAATGCAACAGGCGCACCACGGCGGGCACGCAGCTCTCGCGCTGTTCGGCTTCAGCACGCGCGGTCTTGCCGCGGCGCTGTCGCCCGAGGAGTTGAGCTTTGCCCTGAACCCCGCGGCCGCCCGCGCGAACTTGGTACGCCTGGCGCGCCTGCGCTC
>DATHLO010000019.1:0-3745 GCA_035488075.1 Steroidobacteraceae bacterium
GGCGCTTGAGCGGCGGCGCAACCAACCGCCGACAGCATCACGGCGAGCCGCGCTTTGCGGAGCCAAGAGTCCGACATTGCGATCGACCCCCGCTACGCTATTTTTTCTGGTCGAGCGCGACGCCCAGAATGAGCGCGACCGTGCAGGTGTAGGACTGGCTCTTGGTGCCGAAGCACCACGTGACCTCGTTGTTGGTCTGCGGCCGCACGATCGGCCGATCGCCCTGGTTGTTCTGGCAGGCACAGCGCCCCCATGCGACACCGCCGCAGCAGTCGTTGTACGAGATGATGTAATTGCGCTGATCGGCGGGATTTCGGCAGGTGCCGATCCAGGTGATGGGCGACATCTCCGTGCCGGGAGGACACGCCGTGAGGCTGCCGCCGTAGCAAGAGCACAGCGATCCGTCGATCGCGCAGTAGCGCCAGTAATCACACTTGGTCCGATCGCCGGGATCCTGCGGATTGCCCGAAACCTGCGCAGCCTCTTCACCCGAATTCGGATCGTTCGGATTGCTGCCCTCCGGCTCGCCGCCCTTGGCTACCGGCAACAACGGCAACGTCGCGGCGCCGGCGAGGAGGCCGCCGAGGATGCTGAAGACGCTGCGCCTGGAGGTGCGGCTCGCGAAGCCGCGCAGCATCTTTTCCGCCAATCGATCGAGTTGATCCACGTCATTCTCCTAGAGGAGCGCGTTGCGCGTCGCGTTGTCCCAGAAATTGCTGAATGCTGGCGACGCCACGCTCTTTGGCGACGAACAGGCTCTCCAGGTGCTCGCGCGTGTTCACGAGGCCGGTCGCCGACAGCTTGCCCGCCTCGTCGATCAGCACGGCGTAGGGGAGCTTCGCGACGCCGAAGCTGCGTCCCAGCTGCTCGGACAGCACATACGGAAATTTGCCGAGTCCCTTGTCTTTGACGAACTGCAGCTGTCGCTCCGCATCGCCATCGCTTGCGAGCACGATATCGAGCCAGGCGCGCTCCGCGCCTTGCGCCGAGCGCACCGCCGGCAGGAGCGATTCGCAGATGGCGCAATCCGGCGATACGAACAGCACCAGCTGGCTGCGCCCGCCGCGGGCACCGCCGATGCGCACGGCCGCACCGTCGAGCGCGGTCAAGCTCATCTCGGGAACCGGCTCGCCAGGCTTGAGCGGCTGGCGCAGCGCGAGCGCGCCGGCCGGCGCGATGCGCTGGTGCAGCACGCCGATCTGCCGCGCCAGCGCCATGCACACCACGCCGAGGGCGAGCACCGCGACCCAGAGCACTATCTGCGAGGCGATCAGGAAACTCACAGGACGGTACCCTGGCGCAGCGGGTGCAGCGCCGTCAATTGGTCGACCGCGCCGTAAAGTGCCAGCAGCGCACAGGCCGCCAGCAGCTGCGACGGCACCAGGGGTGCAACCGCATCCTCGAACCTGAGCAAGAGCAGCGCAGATGCGAGCAGCAGGAGGTTGCGCGCAATCTCGAACGTCCCGAGCCGTCGCGGGCTTGCGCCGAAGCTGCAGCCGCAGTCGACGGCACCGCGGCGTTGCGCCACGGCGCGCACGATCAGCGCCAGATATAGACCGAGGATCGCGCTCGCGAGGGCTGCGCCCGCACGCCGGTCACCAGGCAGGAGGAGCAGCAGCCCGGCGACGCCCTCGAGCGCACACGCAGCGACGGCGGCGAAGGATGCGGCGCGGCGCGGCACGCCGGCAAAATTCTCAACGACCATCCGCGTGCGCCGCCAGCTCAATGCCTTATGGGCCGCAGAGGCGATGAGCAGCACCGCCAGGAACGCGCCGAGCTGTGCGAGCAGTGCCCCCGCAACCTCGTGGGCGACGCTCAATGCACCGGCTCCAAGTTCATCCGGGTGTGGAATCCCGGTAAATTGAGACTGCGCACCAGCGCCCCGCCCTGCGGGTCGTACACATCGAGCCGAGTGCCCGCCTGCACCAGCATGAGCTGCTCGGCGCCGTGCGTGAGCGCGATGGAGGATCCCGGCCGCACCAGGCGCATCCGCCGCACGCGCGTCTTCGTCGCCGGATTGAACACCCAGACCTCGGTGGCCGGATCCTTGTGCGTGCCCTCCTGCGCGTCGGCCTGCATGAGCACATAGAGGAGCTTCTTGTCGTCGCTCGCGATGACCTGCCAACCGCTCGGACGCCAGTTGGCGGCCTTCTCCTCGGCGCTCACCAGCGGCCAATCCGGCAGCACCTGCACATCGTCGCTCTTCATGTCGATCGGCTGAATTCGGCCGTGCAAGCTCGGAAAGTAGCGCACGCCGCCGAGCCCCGCGCTCGCCGTGAACAGCGGATCCGAATCGAGCTGATTGAAGGGTTTCGATTCGTTGCGGCCTGCGACCGCGCCGCCCGCATCGAGCCGGATGTTGAGCAAGGTGCCGCTCGAGCAAAGCGTCGAAAATCCGCGTTGCCCGGACGGGTAGATGAGCATGCATCCCGGAATCTCGATCTCGCCGAGCGGCTGGCGTTTCACGAGATCCACGACGGTGACGGAAGCCGCGGGCGTGAAATTGAAAACGAGCGCGAGGCGCTGATCGTCGGTGAAGGCGAACATGCCTTCCATCGCCGTGATCAGAGCACGTTTGCCTCCCGGCAAAACGATCTCGCCCGTCACGTCCAGGCTCTGCGCATCGTAAATCGTGATGAAGTCGGTACGCGTGCCGCGCACTCCGCGCGACCATACGGTGTCTGCGGTGTAGATCTCCGGACGCTTGTCCGAAATCAGGAGGGTCGTCGAATCGCGCGCCTGCAACTGAGCCTTGACCTCGCGGCTATCGCTGCCGACGTTGCGCAGCTCGATGCGATCACCCGCGTAGTTCAAGAAGGCCCAGCCGGTAGGATACTTCGCAGGAAGCTTCTCGACCCGCAGCGTGGGATCCGGCGGCAGCGGGTTGGGAAAGGTGGCGGCCGACGCCGCGCCCGCAGTGAACGCTGCACACATCAGGACGGGCAGCGCCCGTAAGGTGCTCATGTCATTCATCCCCTCGTGTATTTCGTTGGCCGGCGCGCGCCGGCCCGCACGGCAGAGTGTACGTCAACGGCGCCCGGCTGAATACTCGGCGCCGCGAAGAGGTATATTCCACGCATGAATTCTTCTCAGATCTTCTTCTATGCCGCCCTCGCCGCGGCATTTATCGCCTTCATCGTGAGCTGGGTGCGCGCGGCGCCGCGAACGCCGGATCGCCGCAGGCCGCGGCCGGTGGAGATCGTCGTGGGATTCGTGACCGCTTTCTTCGATACCCTCGGGATCGGCTCCTTCGCACCCACCACGGCTATTTTCAAATTGCGACGCATGGTTCCGGACGAGCGCATTCCCGGCACACTCAACGTCGGCCTCGCGGCCGCTGCCGGCGTCGAGGCTGTCATATTCGTGGGAGCGATCGACGTCGAGCCGCACCTGCTCATCAGTATGATCCTGAGCGCCGCGGCGGGCTCCTGGCTCGGCGCCGACGTGGTGGCGCGTCTGTCGCGGCGCGCGATCCAGATCACCATGGGAATCGCGCTGCTCATCGCGGGCGGCGTGTTCACCGCCATCAACTTGCACGCCCTGCCGGGGGGCGGCACCGCCATGAGTTTGGTCGGCTGGAAGTTCCCGTTCGCGGTGGGCGTCAATTTCATCCTCGGCGCGCTGATGAGCGCGGGCATCGGCCTGTATGCGCCTTGCATGATCACGCTGGCGCTACTCGGCATGCATCCGATCGCCGCATTCCCGATCATGATGGGTGCCTGCGCGCTGCTCCAGCCCGTAGCGA
>DATHLO010000020.1:0-9219 GCA_035488075.1 Steroidobacteraceae bacterium
CCCACACCGGCTCGATCGACTCGAGCAACGCGCGGCGCTCCTCGTCCGTGCGACCGAGGAAACGAAAGCTCGCTCCCAGACCCAGATCGAAGCCGTCCATCACTGCGAAGCCAATCAACAAGGCACCCAGGATCAACCACCAGATCAATCGCAAGCTCTCGTAGTCGGGCATCGCGGCTCCCCGTCAGTGTGCGGCGGGCGCCTGCACGCCTGGCGGCCAGTAGCCCAGACCGTCCGGTCCGCGCCGGATCATGCGTACCAGCAAATACACATCGATCAGCGCGAGCGCCGAATAGAAGATCGCGAAACCGCTGAGCGAGAGCACCACGTTCGCCATGGAGGTCGTGGATACGCCCAGGAAGGTGGGCAGCACTCCGTCAATCGCCCACGGCTGCCGCCCGTACTCGGCGACGATCCAGCCCAGTTCCGCCGCCACCCACGGCAACGGCAGACTGTAGAACGCGATCCGCAAGAACCAGCGGTGGCGCCGCAACGAATGCTGGGCGGAGAAGTAAAACGCGGTCGCGAACAGCGCGATAAGAAACAGTCCGAGGCCCACCATGAGGCGGAAGCTCCAGAACAGCACCGGCACGTTCGGTACCGTGGACCACGCCGCAGCCTCGATCTGAGCCGCGGTTGCCTTGGCCGGCTCGTCGGTGTAACGCAGCAGCAGCAGCGCATAACCCAGATCGTCCCGGTGCGCCTCGAAGCGCTCGCGCGCCGCCTCATCCTGGGGATCGGCGCGCAGCAGCTGCAGCGCCGCATACGCCTCACGCCCGCTCGCGATGCGTTCCCTGTCGTGCGCCACGAGCTCGAAGATCCCTGCCACCGGCTTATCGATCGAGCGCGTGGCAATGAGACCCAACAGCCACGGTATCTTGATCTCGGCCGCAGTGCTGTGGGACTTCACGCTGGGCAGACCAAATGCCGCGAAGCCCGCCGGCGGCTTCTCCGTGTGCCATTCGGCCTCGATCGCCGCGATCTTCATCTTCTGGTTCTCGCTCGCGACGTACCCGGATTCATCCCCCAGCACGACCACGGACAGCGAGCAGGCGAGTCCGAAGCTGGCCGCCACCGCCATGGAACGGCGCGCGATATCGACGTTTCGGTCCCGCAGCAGGTACCAGGCGCTGATGGCGAGCACAAACACCGAACCGACCACGTACCCGGCGGCCACGGCGTGCACGAACTTGGCCTGCGCCACCGGGTTGAACAGCACCTGGGTGAAGGATGCCAGCTCCATGCGCATCGTTTGGGGATTGAATCGCGCCCCCACCGGGTTCTGCATCCAGGCGTTGGCGATCAGGATCCACAGCGCCGAGAGGCTCGAGCCGAGAGCGACCAGCCCCGTCACCACCAGATGGCCGACTCTGGACAGCCGCTCCCAGCCAAAGAAAAACAGGCCGACAAAGGTCGCTTCCAGGAAGAACGCCAACAGGCCCTCAAGGGCGAGCGGCGCGCCGAAGATATCCCCGACGTAGTGCGCGTAATAGGCCCAGTTGGTGCCGAACTGGAACTCCATGGTGATGCCGGTGGCGACCCCCATGGCGAAATTAATGCCAAACAGCATGCCCCAGAAGCGCGTCATGCGCTTCCAGATCTCGCGACCCGTCATGACATAGGTCGCCTCCATGATGACAAGAATCATGGAGAGCCCAAGCGTCAGGGGTACGAACAGGAAGTGATAGAGCGCGGTCAGCGCGAACTGCATCCGCGAGAGCTGCACGAGCCCGAGGTCAATCAAGGCGCTCTCCCCGCCGCGGCGCGGCGGCTTCCCTTCCGGCATCAGCACCGCCGCCGGGTTGCTGCTGCAGCGCGAGTCGGCGCCCGGTGCTTGCGGCATCGACCGGGGCGCGATGCGCGGGCGAGAAGAAAAGCCACCACAGCAGGATGAGGGCTGCGATCTTACCGAGCATCAGCAGCGACAGCTCGCGCCGCAGCACGCCGCGCCAGCTGTGCCTGCGGCCGACTTCCTCTCCCATGCCCATCGAGGCCTGCCCGGATGTTATCCCCTGGCTGAGGGGGTTGATTCTAGTCCCGATGTCCCTGCGGCGTCATGGGCGAGCCCGACTGCAGCACGTGGCTGCGGGCCTGCCGCGCGGATGAACTGCGGTTGTCGAGCGCTGGCGTGAGGTGCAAGATCGAATCCGGGCGTGTGCGTTGATTGCCATCGCCTTGAGCTTCGAGGCCGGCAGCTGACACGCAGCGCCGGCCCACCGCGCGCCCGAGATGGAGATCCGAACCGTGAGTGCCAGCCTCTTCGTACGACGTGATCCCGGATACACGGGCCTCACCCGCAGCGCTGAATCCCTGCCCGCCTCCTACTACTTTGACGCGGCGCACTACCAGCGTGAGATGAACCGGATCTGGCACCGCAACTGGATCTACGTGTGCCGCTCCAGTGCCATCGCCACCCCGAGATCCTTCCGCACGCTGCAGTTGGGGGACCAATCCGTGTTCGTGGTGCGTGGCGAGGACGCGGTGGCGCGTGCCTTCCACAACACCTGCCGGCATCGGGGCGCGGAGCTGTGCAGCACGAGCGAGGGTCGCTTCAGCGCGGCCGGCATCGTCTGTCCTTACCACAGCTGGCGATACAACCTGCGGGGGGATCTCGTGCAGATCTCCTCGGCGCTGCCCGGTGACGGCTTCGAGCGCGGGGATTTTCCGCTCTACGGTCTGCCCGTCACCGAGTGGAACGGCTTCATCTTTGTCGCCCTGACGAAGGAGCCGCCGCCCTTCGCCGCCAGCTTTGACCTGCCCCTGAGTCGGCTCGATGACTGGCAGCTCGGCGATCTCATCGTCGGCCACACGCTGCGCAAGACCATGCGTTGCAACTGGAAAGTGTTCTGGGAGAACTACAACGAATGCCTGCACTGCCCCGGGGTGCATCCGAAGCTCGCACAGCTGGTGCCGATCTTCGGGCGCGCGTTGCTCGAGCGCCGGGATGATCCGAGCTGGCAGGATCACGCCACGGACGAAGACCCCAAATACGCCGGTGGCCTGCGCAGCGGCGCGCAATCCTGGACCATGGACGGCAGGCCGGTCGGTGCGCTGTTCCCGCGGGTGAGCGAGGAGGATCGCAAGGCAGGACACCTGTATCTCACGAGCCTGCCCTCGGTGTTCATCGTCGCGCACGTGGACTACGTGCGCGTGGTGCGCCTGCTGCCCTTGGGGCCGGAACTGACCGAGATGAGCATCGAGTTTCTGTTCCTGCCCGAGACGCTGGCGGCCCCGCAGCCGGATATTGCCCGCGCGGTCGAGTTCACCAACATCGTGATGAGCGAGGATGCGGAGATCTGCGAAGTCAACCAGCGCGGTCTGCACGCCCTGCCGCACGCCAAGGGCGTACTCATGCCCGAGGAGTACGCGATACGGCAGTTCCAGGACTGGGTCAGGGCGGAGCTGACACGACCCTAGCCGCCATGCGCCGGGCGGCCGCCGCGCTCCTGGGCGCCACCCTCGGCGTCTTAAGTCTCGTGGCCTGTAGCCACGCGCAGCCCTCCAGCGCCCGCCAGGGCGCACCCGAAGCGCCGCCGCCCGAGGAGCGCGTGCTGCGTGTGTACAACTGGGACGACTACATCGGCCATCACACGATTGCGGACTTTGAACGGCTGACAGGCATCAAGGTCATCTACGACCTGTTTGATTCGAACCAGACGCTGGAGGCGAAACTGCTGATCGGCGACTCCGGTTACGACATCGTGAGCACGAGCGAGGAGTATTACGCGCGCCAGATCCGCGCCGGCCTCTATGAGCCTCTTGACAAGGCACAACTGCCCAACTGGAAGAACCTCGACCCGGAGGTTCTTGCCATACAGGCCAAGTCGGACCCGGGGAATCGCTACGCCGCCCCCTACCTGCACGCGATGAATGGCTTCGCCTATAACGTGCCGCTGGTGCAGGAGCGCATGCCGGGCGCGCCCGTCGACAGCCTCGACATGCTGTTTAAACCGGAGGTGGTTGCCAAGTTCGCCGACTGCGGCGTGAGCTTCCTTGACTCGCCCGACGATGTGATACAGCTCGCGCTGGTGTATCTGCACCGCGATCCGAACTCCAGGAGCATCGCCGACCTGCACGCCGCGGAACAGCTGATCATGGCGGTCCGTCCCTATATCCGCTTATTCGATTCGAATGACTACCTCTACCAGCTCGCGAGCAAGGAGTTGTGCGTGGCGATGGCCTGGTCGAGCGACTACTCCATCTCGGTGTTGCGCTCGCGCGCTGCAGGGCTCGACCTGAAACTGGCCTTCACAATTCCCAAAGAAGGCTCGAACATCACCTACAACGCGTTTCTCATCCCGGCCGGAGCCCCGCATCCGCGTGCAGCACATGAATTCATCAACTTCATCCTCGACCCGCACGTAATCGCCGACATTACCAACGACATTCACTACGGCAACGACAATCTCGCGGCGCGCCCGCTGGTGAACCCGGAAATCCTCAACGACCCTGCCGTCTATCCGCCCCCCGAGATTCGCGCGCGGCTGTTCCTGCCGACCGAGTTCGACTCCAAATACCAGCGCCTGAGGACACGCGTGTGGACACGCATCAAGAGTGGTGTCTAGTCCGTCATGCGCGCAGCCGCTGCGTAAACAGCGCTTCGAAGGCCGGCATCACTTCATCGATCACGGCCTGGTGCTGCGCCGGCACCTCTGCCGTGCCGTCACGCTCGGGTTCAAAGCCGCTCGAGCGGTACACCTGCGCGTACCAGTACGGCGCCCAGATGCCATCGCTCGCACGCGGCCCGGGTGACCAGTGCAGCATCCGGGGGGTGAACTCGATGCCGAGCAGCTCGCACAGCGCGCGCAGCTGCGCTTCCGGCGCCTTAAGAAAAAGCCCGGCATCGATCACCGGCGGGCTGACCCCGGTAAGCTCGCGCACGTAATCGAAGATCTCGCGCTGCTGCAGCACCCCGATGTCGGCAGCCGTGACGCTCGCGCGGGTCCTGATGTACGAAACGAGTACCTTGCGCGGGTCGCGTATGAGGAATACGTGCGTGAGCTCGGCAAGCCACGCGCGGCTGATGTGCGGCAGCAGATGGTGCGTCATGTGCTTCTGGTACATGAGCGGTACGGCGGACGCTGGTGCGCCGGTCAGGCGCGCCGCCACTGCGCGCCAGTCCGTCACGCCGGCGGCGATGATCTCCTCACGCCCCGGGTGATCGCGGCCCGTGTACGCAAGGTAGTGCGCGTACAACGGCTCATCCACCACCTCGCAGTCGCCGCGGTTCTCCCACGCGCGCATCATGGCGGTAGAGATATTGCGCGGCCCGGACCACATCGCGACGCGCAGCGTCTTCATGCTTTGCGCTGACCTGCGACGTCGCGCTCGATCAGCTCCAGATACAGGCGCTGCAGGCGCTCCACCATGGGACCCCGCGCCGCACTGATGCGCCGCCCGTCGACCTCGGTGACCGGCGCGAGGCCTGCGAACGTGCCGGTCACGAACGCCTCCTGCGCACCGTAGACGTCCGTCAGGCTGAAGTCCTTCTCGTGCGCGGGAATGCCCGCCTCGTGGCACAGCCGCAGCACGTTGGCGCGCGTAATTCCGGGGATGCAGTACTTGCCGCTCGACGTCCACACCTCGCCACGGCGTACGATGAAAAAGTGCGTGGAGTTGCAGGTGGCCACGAAGCCGTGCGGGTCGAGCATCAGGGCCTCGTCGGCGCCGGCTTTGGTCGCCTGGATGCAGGCGGTAATGCAGTTGAGCTTGGAATGGGAGTTGAGCTTCGGGTCCTGCACGTCGGGGGCGCCGCGCCGCACGTGCACGGTAAACAGCCGCAGGCCGCGCGTCAGGCTCTCCGGCCGCGGCAGCTTGTATTCGGGAATGATGACGATCGTGGCGGGGCCTAAGCAGGCACGCGGATCCTGGTACGGCGTACTCTTCATGCCGCGTGTGACCATCAGGCGCATGTGCACCCCCTCGGTCATCCGGTTAGCCTCGAGCGTGCGGTAGAGCGCTGCGGTGAGGCCGGCGCGATCCACGCCGATGTCCAGATCGATGGCCTTGGCGGCCTCGTACAGACGGTCCAGGTGCATTTCGAGGAAGGCGATCGCGCCGTGATGCACACGCAGCCCTTCCCACACGCCGTCACCAAGTATGAACCCGGAATCAAACACGGAGACCATGGCGCGTTCGCGCGGATAGAGCGCGCCGTTCACGTAAATGAGAATATTGCGGTTGCGCGGATCGTCCGCACTGTGATGCGAGCCCTGAGTCATCGGCGTGTCCTCACTTGAGCCCCGCTGCACCCGCGGGTGCCCCCGGGTGCGGCGGGTAAGGTCGGGAAGCTTAAGGCACGCCGCACAAGGGGTGGAATTCTTCGCCTCGCCGGTGCCGCCTGGCACCCTTGCGGGTTATCGTGGCGCGTCGGAACTTGCGCTCGGGAGCTTCTGTGCCAATCCGCAGCCTCAGTCGTCGCGCCCGCTCGTGAACAGCACCCGCCTCCTGCTCACGGCGCTCGGGGCGATTGCGCTCTGGTACGCGTGGCAATGGTTCGCAAGTGAGCGGCGTAAGGTGGCCAATGCGCCCCGCTCCCCGCGCGCACCGGACGTGTTGCTCGGCTTCGTCACCGACTTCTTCGACACCCTCGGCATCGGTGGGTTTGCGCCCACGACCGCGGCTTTCAAACTTTTCCGGCGTGTACCTGATGAGCTCATCCCCGGTACGCTCAACGTCGGGCACGCCCTGCCGACGCTGACCGAGGCCCTGATCTTCATTGCCGCCGTGACGGTCGACCCCGTCACGCTCATCAGCATGATCGCCGCGTCGGTGCTGGGAGCCTGGTTCGGCGCCGGCGTGGTCTCACGCCTGCCGCGGCGTTTCGTGCAGCTGAGCATGAGCACGGCGCTGCTGATCGCGGCCGCACTGCTCCTCGTGACCAACCTCGGCTGGATGCCCGGGGGCGGCGAGGCGACCGGTCTGACCGGCGTGCGCCTCGTGTTCGCGGTCGCCACAAACTTTGCGCTCGGCGCGCTCATGACCCTGGGGGTGGGGCTCTATGCGCCTTGCCTGGTGCTCGTGTGTCTGCTCGGCATGAGCCCGCTCGCCGCCTTTCCCATCATGATGGGCTCTTGTGCCTTCCTCATGCCCGTGGGCGGCGTGCGTTTCATCCGCAACGACCGCTACAGCCCGCGCGCGGCGTTGAGCCTCACGCTCGGCGGGATCCCAGGCGTGTTGATCGCCGCCTACGTCGTCAAGTCATTGCCGGTCGAATGGTTGCGGTGGCTGGTGCTGATCGTCGTGCTGTATGCCGCCGCATTGATGCTGCGCTCGGCACGCGGGGAAAAACCCGGCGCGCCGAGCACGCAGGATGCGGCCGGCTTAAAGGCGCCGCGTCATTAGACGCGCGAGCGCCCCGCGATCAAGGTCACCACGGCACCGATGAGAAACACCACGAACAATATCTTGGCGATGCCGGCCGCACCGGCAGCGATGCCGCCGAAGCCCAACACCCCTGCGATGATCGCGATGACGAAAAAGACTACGGCGTAGTGAAGCATGAAGCCCTCGCTGCGATGGTGAATGTGGCTCAAGATCGGCAGGACCAGTATCGAAAACGGCCCCGCCTTGTTGGATCAGGGAGCCAGCGCAAGCAATGTAGGATCTGGGCTACATTGTCGGCTTACAATGCCCAGGCGGTTCTAACGCCGCCCTCATGCGCGGCGAGGACACACGGTGATCTTCGAACACATTACCTCGGGTGGCTGTCAGTCATACCTGGTCGGTTGTGCGGACACGCGCGCCGCGGCCCTCATCGACCCTGAAATCAGCCAGCTAGACCGCTATCTCGGCCTCGTGGCGCGCGAGGGGCTGCATCTGCGCTACCTCATCGACACGCACACACATGCGGATCACTTCTCGGCAACGGCGGAACTTGCGCAGCAGCTGCGGCTGCCCGTCATCATGCATCGGGAAAGTCCGGCGCCTTTCGTCGATATGCGCGTCGATGAGGGAGAAATGATCGCGCTCGGTCGCCTGCGGCTGCGCGTCCTGCATACGCCCGGGCATACGCGTGACTCGATGTGCCTGGCGACCCAGGACCGCGTGTTCACGGGTGACACG
This sequence comes from Steroidobacteraceae bacterium, assembly GCA_035488075.1. GTDB lineage: Bacteria > Pseudomonadota > Gammaproteobacteria > Steroidobacterales > Steroidobacteraceae > 13-2-20CM-66-19. Next base: position 8,065 of record DATHLO010000020.1, read on the forward strand.
TTGCTCATCGGGGCCACCGGCCGCACGGACCTGCCCAGCGGTGATCCAGAAGCCCTACACGACAGTCTCTTCGGCTGTCTTGAGAAGCTGGACGGGGCGCTTATGGTTTATCCGGCACATGAATACAAGGGGCGCAGCCATTCAAGCCTCGCCGAGGAATTTGCCAACAATCCGCGCCTGCAGCGCCGGCAGCGTGCAGACTTCGTTGAGATGATGCGTGGCCTGAATCTCACCATGCCCACGCACATCACCGAGGCGCTGCGCGTCAACATGAGTGGCGGCAAGAGCGTTGCCCAGCTTTTGGGCGAGGCGGCCGCGCGCGTGCCGTTCATGTCGCTCGCCGACCTCAGGAGTTTCATCGAGCGTGGCGGCACGGAGCTTCTGATACTGGACGTGCGCGAGCGCGAGGCGTTCGAGCGCAGCCATATTCCTGGCGCACGCCTGCTGCCGCGTGGACAGCTGGAACTGCGCGTCAACGAGGAGCTGCCCGATCCGACGCGCCGCATCGTCGTTTACTGCGAGCTCGGACAGATCTCGACCCTCGCCGCAGCGACCCTGCGCGACCTCGGGTTCAAGCGCGTCGTCGCGCTGGACGGGGGCATGCGGGCGTGGACCCAGGCCGAGTATCCGACCGCCGCCGGCCGGTAGCTCGATTAAGGTCGTGCCAGGACGGCACAGTTCAGGGCAGCGAAACAGATGCATACCCTCATCGTGATGGGAATCGGCCTGCTGGTGCTCGGGGCGTGTCTCTTCACCGGTCACGCTGTGGGAGGTGCCGCCGCCATGGCACGCGCGACGCTTTACTTCCTGCCCCTGTGGCTCATCGGCGCCGGCATCAACATGTACGTGGGGGTTAAGAGCGCCGGTTACGCGGTGAGCGAGGAAGCCCCCGTGTTCCTCATCGTATTTGCGCTCCCCGCCTTGGTCGCATTGGCTGTCTGGTGGAAGCTGCGCCATTAAGGAGACTGCGGTTGCGCGCACCCGCGGCCTGCGTGCCAAGCTCGCGCGCGGCCCCTTCGAAGCGCTCCCGATAGGCCGCCGGGGAGACTCCCAGCGAAGCCACAAAACTGCGGCGCAGACTCTCCTCGGTGCCGAAGCCGCAGCGCTGTGCGATCTGTCGCACGCGCAGCGGTGTCTGCTCGAGCTTGCGCCGCG
>DATHLO010000021.1:0-10902 GCA_035488075.1 Steroidobacteraceae bacterium
CCGCGCGGCTCGTGGCATCCCCCGCCGCCCAGCTCTTGCGCGAGCCGGTGTTGGGCGCGTGGCGGTAGGTGCGCAGCGCGCCGCCGTCGATCCAGGCGTTGGAGACCGCGTTCACCACCTGCTCGAGGGTGCCCGCGAGCATGCTGGTCACGACCGCGGTCGAGGCGACGCGCACCAGGAGCACGTGATCCAGCCCCACGCGGTTGAAGCTGTTCTCGAGCGCGAGCACGCCCTGGATCTCGTGCGCCTTGATCATGGCGGTCAGCAGATCGCGCACCGTCGGCGGATACAGCCCCTGCATCACCGCGCTGCGTGCCAGGTAGTCGGCGACGGCGAGAATGCCGCCGAGGTTGTCGGAAGGGTGGCCCCACTCGGCGGCGAGCCAGGTGTCGTTGAAGTCCAGCCAGCGCACCATCGCGCCGATGTTGAAGGCCGCCTGCACCGGCTCGAGCTCGTAGGAGGTCCCGGGCACGCGTGCGCCGCCGGTCATCACCGCGCCCGGCACCACCGGGCCCAGCAGCTTGCGGCAGGCCGGGTATTTGAGCGCCTGCAGGCCGCAGGCGAGCGTGTCCATGAGGCAGTAGCGCGCGGTCTCGTACGCGGTGGGGCTCGAGATGATGGCGTCGCGCGCGTAGGCGGCGATCGCGGTGAGCACGGCGTCCGGGGGCGGGCGCTCGGCGGACTTGACGTCGTGTGCGGACATGGGGCGAGGGGTTACTTGCGCTTCTCGATGGGCACGAACTTCACGTTCTCGGGGCCGGTGTAATTGGCCGCCGGGCGGATGATCTTGCCGTCGCTGCGCTGCTCGATCACGTGCGCCGCCCAGCCGGTGGTGCGCGCGATGACGAACAGCGGGGTGAACATCGGCGTCGGCACGCCCATCATGTGGTAGGAGACGGCCGAGAACCAATCGAGGTTGGCGAACATGTTCTTGGTTGCGCGCATCACCGCTTCGATGCGCTCGGCGATCGCGAACATCTTCATATCGCCGGCCTCCTTGGAGAGACTGCGCGCGACCTCCTTGATCACCTCGTTGCGCGGATCGGCGAGCGTGTACACCGGGTGGCCGAACCCGATGATGACTTCCTTGTTGCCCACGCGCGCGCGGATGTCACTTTCCGCACTCTCCGGGGTCTCGTAGCGCTGCTGGATCTCGAACGCAAACTCGTTGGCGCCGCCGTGCTTCGGTCCGCGCAGCGCTCCGATCGCCCCGGTGATGCAGGAGTAGATGTCCGCGCCGGTGCCGGCGATGACACGCGCGGCGAACGTGGAGGCGTTGAACTCGTGCTCGGCGTACAGGATGAGCGAGGTATGCATGGCGCGCACCCAGGAGGGTGGCGGCGCGCGCCGGTGCAGCAGATGCAGCAGGTGCCCGCCCACCGAGTCATCCTCGGTCTCCACCTGGATGCGCAGGCCGGAGTGGCTGAAGTGGTACCAGTAGCACAGCACCGAGCCGAATGAGGCGACCAGACGGTCGGCGATGTCGCGCGCGCCGGGCGCGGCGTGGTCGTCCTTCTCCGGCAGGGTGCAGCCGAGCACGGATGCGGCGGTGCGCATGACGTCCATCGGATGCGTGCCGGCGGGCAGCGCTTCGAGCGCGCTGCGCAGCACCGCGGGCAGGCCGCGCAGGGATTTCAGCTTGCCCTTGTAGGCGGTGAGTTCCGCGCGCGTCGGCAGCCTCTCATGGATGAGGAGGTAGGCGATCTCCTCGAACTCGCACGTGTTGGCGATCTCGAGGATGTCGTAGCCGCGGTAGTGCAGGTCGTTGCCGGTGGTACCCACGGTGCACAGCGCGGTGTTGCCCGCGATCACACCCGAGAGTGCCACCGACTTCTTTGGCTTAAATCCCGCCGTCTCGTTCATGGCTGGTCTTTCCCGAACAGTTCATCGAGCTTGTGCTCGTAGGCCTCATAGCCGAGCACCTGGTACAGCTCGGCGCGCGTTTGCATGTAGGGCACGACGCTTTTTTGCGTGCCCTCGCGGCGGATGGCCTCATACACCACCACGTGCGCCTGGGCGGCGGCGCGAAACGCCGACAGCGGGTAGAGCACGAGCCGCACGCCGGCAGCTGAGAGCTCCTCGCGCGTGAAGAGCGGGGTCTGGCCAAACTCGGTGATGTTGGCGAGTACCGGCACCTGGATGCGTGCGGCAAAGGCACGGTACTCCTCGAGGCTCTTCAGCGCCTCGGCGAAGATCATGTCGGCGCCGGCCTCGACGTAGGCCGCGGCGCGCTCGAGCGCGGCGTTCTGGCCCTCGACCGCGTGCGCATCGGTGCGCGCCATGACGACGAAGCTCGCATCGGTGCGCCCGTCCACGGCCGCCTTGATCCGATCGACCATCTCGGGCGCCGACACCAGGGCCTTGCCCGGGCGATGCCCGCAGCGCTTGGCCGAGACCTGATCCTCGAGGTGCATGCCGCCGGCCCCGGCGCGGATCAGATCCCGGGCGGTCTTGGCGATGTTAAAGGCCGCCCCCCAGCCGGTGTCCGCATCCACCAGCAGCGGCAGCGCGCTCGCCCCGGTGATGCGCCGCACATCCTCGCAGACGTCATTGAGGGAGGTCATGCCGAGGTCCGGCAGGCCGAAGGAGGCGTTGGCGACGCCGGCGCCGGAAAGATAGATCGCCTTGAAGCCCGCCCGCTGCGCGAGCAGGGCGGCGTAGGCATTGATGGTGCCCACCACCTGCAGCGGGCGTTCCTCATCGACCGCGGCCCGCAGGCGCGCACCGGCTGCTTGCATTTCCGACATACGGGGACCTCGCAAGGGATGCGCATTCTAACCGCGGCGCGCTTGCGCGCGCGATCCGTTCAGGCGATGCGCACCACCGTGCGCCCGGTCACCGCGCCCTCCACGTACGCCGGGAAGGCCTCCGGCAGCTCGGCAAAATCGATCGTGCGGGTGACGATCTGCTGCAGGTGCCGGGGCTTTAAGTCCGTGCCGATGCGCTGCCATACCGCCAGGCGCAACTCGCGCGGCGTGGCTGAGGAATTGATGCCGATCAGGCTCACGCCGCGCAGGATGAAGGGCATGACGGTGGTGTGCAGCTCATGGGAGGCCGCCAGGCCGATGCTCGCGATGTTGCCCCAGAAATCCACCGTGCGCGTAAGCCAGGTGAGGTACTCGCCCCCAAGGTTGTCGATGGCGCCGCCGTAGCGGGCGGTCTCGAGCGGGCGGCCGCCCAAATCCAGCTCCTGCCGCGCGAGCACCTCGTGGGCGCCCAGATCCTTCAGGTACGCGGTCGCTGTCGCCTTGCCGCTCACCGCGATGACGCGGTAGCCGCGCGTGGCGAGCATGTCCACGGCGACGCTGCCGACGCCACCGGAGGCGCCGGTGACGACGATCGGGCCGCCTTGCGGGCGCGAGCCATTGTGTTCCATGCGATGGATGGCGAGCGCTGCGGTGAACCCGGCGGTGCCGAGCGCCATCACCTCAAAGGCGCTCATGCCCGCCGGCAGCGGGATCACCCAGTCCCCCTGCACGCGCGCGAACTGCGCGTAGCCGCCGTCGTGGGTCTCCGAGAGTGCGCAGCCGGTGACGAGTACCCCCTCGCCCGCGCGGTAGCGCGGGTCGGCGGAGGACTCGACCACGCCGGCCAGATCGATGCCGCCGACGAGCGGATAGCGGCGCAGGATCTTGCCGGCACCGGTGGCGGCGAGGGCGTCCTTGTAGTTGATGCCCGAGTGGGTGACGCGGATCACGACCTCCCCGGGCGACAGATCCGCCAGCGTGATCTCATCGAAGCGCGCGACGATGCGGCCGCCCTCGGTGTGGATGCGAAAGGCCCGAAACCGATCCGTCATGCCCGTTGCTCCCGTTGCAGCCACACCATGAGTCCCTGGGTATTCAGTTCAAGATCCCCTGCGAGGATCTGCTCGAGCTCACTTTCCGAGTGCGTGAGGCCGTGGCGTCGTGCGGCACTCACCCACAGGGCGAGCATCGCGGCGCGGATGCCCGCTTTCGGGTCCGCATCCGCCGCATGCGCGCGCGCGATGCGCGCGTACTCGGCCACCTGCCACTTCAGCTCCTGCGCCAGGCGCGGCACGTCCGTCACGCGGCTGAAGTGCATCAGATACATCGACTCGGGCTCAAACTTGAGCATGCGGTCGATGGAGGCGATGTGCTGCTGCGGATCGAACTGGGTCGGCGGGGTGGTGGGAAAGATGAAGGCGCCCCGGGCGGAATCGAGCGAGCGGTAGGAGATGCCGAAGGTGTCGCCCGCGAAGATGCTCGCGTGCGCCGCATCGACCACCACGTAGTGGTGCAACGCGTGTCCGGGGGTGTGCAGCAGCTCGAGCGTGCGCTCGCCGAGGCGTACGCGTTCCCCGTCTGCGACCACCGTCAGCCGCGCCGGCGGGATCGGTACGAGCTCCCCGTACAGGCGCGCGAAGCGTTCCTCGCCGTACACCACCTTGGAGCCGGCGATGAGCCGGGTGGGATCGAGCATGTGCGGTGCCCCGCGCGGATGCACCAGCGCACGCGCGTGCGGCAGCTCGCGCAGCAGCGCGCCCGCGCCGCCGGCGTGATCCAGGTGCACGTGCGTGAGCAGGAGGTAATCGACCGCGGCGCGCGGGATGTTCAGTTGCTCGAGCGCTGCGAGCAGGTAGGGAACGGAGAAGTTGGTGCCGACGTCGACGAACGCCGCGCGGCCGTGATCCTCGATGATGTGCGCCGCGGCGTGTCCGGGGTACAGGTACTCTGCGTCCACCGCCGTGATGCCGTGCGGGTGTCGGTACAGTTGCGCTTTCACGGCAGCATCGACCTTGAGAGTGTTCCTGTGGTGCGTGCGGCGGATGTACACATCGTAACCCGTACGCTAGGGTGTCGACACATGACCTCCCGAAACTCGCCACGCGCGGCGTACGCGCTCGCCGTCGCGGCACTCTTGTGCAGCAGCACCGCCGGGGCGGCGCAGCAGGCCGAGGCGCCCAAGCACATCGAGCATGGCCCGCTGGTGTATGAAGGCATCCCGCCGACGGATCCGGCGCTCGCGGCGAGTCTGCAGCGCTATCTGCAGTCGCGCGGCGCCACGTTCCTCGACTGGATGGCCGATGGCAGCGTGCTCATAAAGACACGCTTCGCCGAGACCGAAGAGCTGCACCGCGTCGCCGCCGCGGGGGGCGAGCGCGAGCAGCTGACTTTCTCCGCCGACCCGATCGAGTGGGCGCGGGCCGCCAAGTCCGGCAGCGGCCTCATCTACTGGAAGGACACGGCGGGCAATGACAACTTCCAAATCTACTATCTGGGCGCGAACGGGCAGACGCGCCAGCTGACCCACGGTGACTTCATCCACGGCAGCCCGGTGTGGGCGCACGACGGCAAGCGCGTGGCGTTCTACGGCAACGACCGCGATACCCTGAGCTACGACGTCTACGTGGCGGATGTCACCGGCACGGGCGCCCCGCAACTGCTGGTGGGCGGCAAGTATGACACCTGGTATCCGCTTGACTGGTCGGCGGATGACTCGAAGCTGCTCGTGTGGAAGTACCAGTCCGCCGCCGAGAACTACCTGTACCTCGCGGATGTTGCCACCGGAGCGCTGACGCCGCTTGATCTGAAACCCGGCATGGGCGGCATCCGGCGCGCGAAGTTCGGGCCCGACGGGCGCGGGGTGTACCTGCTCACCGATGAGGACGGGGACGTCGCCTCGGTGAAGTTCAAAGACCCGATCACGCACACGAGTCGCCGCATCACCCCTGATACGCCCTGGGACGTGGAGGACTTCGACGTCAGCCCTGACGGACGCTACGTTGCGTACGTGCTCAACGAGGATGGCCGCAGCCGCCTCACCGTGCTCGACACCCAGGCGAAGCTCGAGCTCGCCCCCACCGGGCTGCCGGAGGGCCAGATCGGCACGGTACGCTTTGATCACACGGGCACGAAACTGGCGATGTCGGCCGAGTCGGCGACCACCCCGCGCGATGTGTACGTCTTTGACATCGCGCACCTGCAACTCGATCGCTGGACCAAGAGCGAGATCGGACCGCTCGATCCGACGACGCTCGTCGCCCCGGAGCTGGTGAAATTCCCGACCTGGGACCGCGTCGGCAACCACCCGCGCCTGCTCTCGGCCTGGGTGTACCGCCCCGCGAAGCCCAAGGGTCCGACCCCGGTCGTCATCAATATCCACGGCGGTCCGGAGGCGCAGGCGCGCCCGGACTTCGACCCGTTCGTGCAGTTTCTCGTGACCGAGCTCGGCTACACGGTGGTCGCGCCCAACGTGCGCGGCTCCTCCGGCTACGGCAGGAGCTTCCAGGCGCTCGACAACGGCGAGCTGCGCGAGGATGCGGTACGCGATATCGGTTCGCTGCTGGTGTGGGTCGGCGTGCAGCCGGATATGGACAAGGATCACGTCGCCGTCATGGGCGGCTCCTACGGGGGCTACATGACGCTCGCCGCGCTCATCACGTATGGTGAGCGGCTGCGCGGCGGCATCGACGTCGCCGGTATCACCGACTTCGTTACCTTCCTGCGCAACACCTCCGCGTACCGGCGCGATCTGCGCCGCGCCGAGTACGGCGACGAGCGCGACCTGCGCACGCGCGTGTTCCTCGAGCGCATCTCGCCCCTCACCAATGCCGCGCGCATCAAGCAGCCGCTGCTGGTGGTCGCCGGCATCAACGATCCGCGCGTGCCGGCCTCAGAGTCCGACCAGCTCGTGTGGCGCATCCGCACCGCCGGCGGCCAGGTGTGGTATCTGACCGCGAAGGACGAGGGGCACGACTTCAGGCGCAAGAGCGACCGCGACGCCTACCTCGAAGTGGCGGCAAGCTTCCTGCAGAAGCTCGCGCACTGAAGCGCCGCTAGGGTGCGGGCGCCGCTGCTGCGCTTGCCGGAAAAGTGACGGCGACGGCGACGCCACGCCCGTCCAGGCCGTCGGCGAGCTGCAAGGTCGCCCCGTGCGCGTCCGCGATCGATTTCACGATCGCAAGTCCGAGCCCGCTGCCCGGCTGTGCCGTGCCGGCGCGCCGGTAGAAGCGGTCGAAGACGCGCGCGCGCTCGGCAGGCTCGATGCCCGGGCCGTCGTCACTCACGGTCACCCGCACCGCGCCGGCAGGGGCGGCGAGGGTCTCGACCGAGACGTCCACGCGTCCGTGCTCGGCGGTGTAACGCACCGCGTTGTCGATGAGATTGCGCAGCAGCGTGCGCAGCGCATCCGCATCGGCACTGACCTCGGCCGCCTGCGCGGCGGCGACGCCGAGGTCGATATGGCGCAGGTCGGCGAGCGGCACGAGCTCGCCCACCACCTCGCGTGCGAGCTCATCGAGGCGCACCGCCGTGCGCGCCACGTCCGCGCGCGGTTCCTGGCGCGCGAGCGCGAGCATCTGCTCGATGAGGCGGATGGCGCGCTGCACCCCCGCCGACAGGGTGTCCATGGCCGCGAGGCGCTCGCTCTCGCTCTTGGCACGCGCCAGCATGCCCATCTGCAGGTGCAGCGCGGTAAGCGGCGTGCGCAGTTCGTGCGCGGCGTCGGCCATGAAGGCGCGCTCGCGCCCGAGCGCGCTGCGCAGCCGTGCGAGCAGGTCGTTGAGGGCGGTGACGAGCGGCTGCACCTCATCGGGCAGCGGTTCCGCGGGCAAGGGATCCAGCGCATCCACGCGCCGCGCCTTCACCAGCGCGGTGAGGCGCTCGAGGGGTTTGAGCGCATGCCCGACGGCGAACCAGATGAGCAGCGCCAGCGCCGGCAGCAACAGCGCGAAGGGCTTGAGCGTTTCCAGCGCCAGGCCCGCGGCACGCTGCTGGCGCACGCTCATCGGCTGCGCCACCTGGATGACGCGCGTCTGGGCCTGCACGCCGAACACGCGCCAGCGCCCCTCGCTCGTGTTGACGGTGGCGAAGCCGAGCGTGGTCACCTGGGGCAGCACCGTGTGCGGGCGCGACAGGTACACACGCACCCCATCGAGCGACCACACCTGTACCACGAAGTCGTAGGCGGCATCCGGGGCGGGAATGCGCGGCGCGAGCTGGTACTCGACCGGCTCATCGCGCAGCACGAGGGCGGTCTGGCGCAGGTGATAGTCGAAGAAGTCTCCGGCCTCGCGCAGCGCGTTGCGGTACACGATGAAGCCGCCACCGGCCCCGACCGCCAGCACGCCGCCGAGGAGCCACGCGAGGAGGCGCGCGCGCAGCGAGCTCATGCGCTTACGGCCGCACGCGGTAACCGACGCCGCGCACGGTGAGGATGAAGTCGGCGCCGAGCTTCTTGCGCAGCCCGTGGATGTGCACTTCCACCGCGTTGCTCTCCACTTCCTCGCCCCAGCCGTACAGGCGCTCCTCGAGCTGCGCGCGCGAGAGGATGCTGCCGGGGCGTTCCAGGAGCAGCTGCAGCAGCGCGAACTCGCGCGGCGAGAGCGCCACGTCCACCCCGTCGCGGCTCACCTGGTGGGCGGCCGGATCGAGCCGCACCCCTAAGTGCTCCAGGCCCGCGGCGCTGCGCCCGGCACGCCGGCGCAGCAGTGCCCGGATGCGCGCGGCGAGCTCATCCAGGTCGAAGGGCTTGATGAGGTAGTCATCGGCGCCCGCGTCGAGCCCCTGCACCCGGTCGGACACCGCATCGCGCGCCGTGATGATGAGGACCGGCAGCGTCAGGCCCTTCTCGCGCTGCGCCTTGAGGAGCGAGAGGCCATCGCGTCCGGGCAGTCCCAGATCGAGCAGCAGCAGCTCGAACGGCTCGCGATCGAGCACCGCTTCCGCGGCGCGCGCCTCGCGCACCCAGTCGACGGTGAAACCGTCGCGCTTCAGCCCCGCAACGAGCGCCTCCCCGATCATCGGGTCATCCTCGACGAGCAGCAGTCTCATGGCGTGCAAAGTATGATCAATCGCGCCCGTTGGCGCGCAAGGAGCTTGCAGGTTGAGCCCCCGCGATCGTCTCATCCGGGATGCCGGCACCTTAGGGGTAGAGTTAAGTGTCGCGGATGCCGGGCGCCTCCTCGCGCTGACGCAGGAACTCGCCCGCTGGAACCGCACCTACAACCTCACCGCCATCAGCGCCCCGGAGCAGATGCTGACGCACCATCTGCTCGACAGCCTCGCGGTGCACACGGACCTGCACGGCACGCGCATCGCGGATGTCGGCACCGGAGCGGGTTTCCCCGGGCTGCCGCTCGCGCTGTGCAACCCCGAGCGCGCCTTCACCCTCATCGACTCCAACGGCAAGAAGATCCGCTTCGTCTCTCATGCGGCGCATCTGCTCGGGCTCACCAACGTCACCCCCGTGCAGGCGCGCGCCGAGGCTTTCCGGCCCGGGGAGCCTTTTGACACGCTCCTGGCGCGCGCCTTCGCCCCTTTGCCGCAGCTGCTGCCGAGCGTCGAGGGGCTGTGCGGACCCGAGACGCGCGTGCTCGCCATGAAGGGACGCTGGCCCGAGGAGGAACTCGCAGCACTGCCTGCGCCCTGGCGCGTCGTCGCTTCACGGCCGCTCGTGGTGCCGGGCCTTGAGGCCGCACGCTGCGTGATCGTGCTGATGCGCTGAAGAGCGCGAAGGGCTCAGGGCGAGGTGAGCGGGTTGCGGAACCTCAGCTCCCCGAAGCCGCTGAAGTCGCGATCGGCGCTCCACAGTTCCCGCACCCCGTGGTGGATGCAGAGCGCGGCGATCCGTGCGTCCTGTATCTGGGTACCCGCAGCCCGGGAGCGCTCGAGCAACCGCGAAAGCACGCTCGCGTACCCCTCACCTTCGGCGAGCAGCACGAGCGTCGGGGATTCGAGCCAGGCGCTCACCTGCGCCAGGGCCTTGGTGAGAGGCGTGGGGGGCGCATAGATGCGTGCGTGGGTGACGAGGCCGAGAAACTCATGGATGCAGGGCCAGGGGATCGCCCAGTTCGCGGAGCCCTCGGCGAGGGCGCGCACCCGGGCGGCGGCGTCCTCGTGCCAGGGACTGTCGCGCCGATGCGCGTACACGAGGAGGTTCGTGTCGAGCGCGATCAATCCCCCCGCCCGGCGTACGTCAGGGCGCGCAGCTCCTCCCAGGAGCGTGCGGCCGCCGGCAGCTGCAGGCCCTGGCCGGCATAGGACAGATCGCGCAGCCGGAAGGCGCGCGGGGCGCGCCGCTCGGCGAGGACGCCCTGCAGACCCCGCTCCACCAGGGCCCGCAGCGTGACCCCGTCGCGCCGCGCGAGCGCCTTCGCCTCCTTCAGGAGCGGGTCAGCGATGTCGATCGTGGCTTTCATATGGGGACCCATACTAAGTGGTATGGGTAGCAATACCAAGCGCGGACGGCCGCCCTCAGCCCCGATGCAGGGGCAGCGCGGTGGTCTCCTTGATCACCGCGAGTGCGATCGAGGAGTTGACCGACTGCACGCCCGGAAAGCGCGAGAGGTGATCGAGGAAGAACGCCTCGTACGCCTTGATGTCGCGGCAGGCGATGCGCAGCAGGAAATCCGTCTCGCCCATGAGCGTGTAGCACTCGAGGATCTCCGGATGCCCGCGCACGGCCTGCTCGAAGCGCAGGAGCGCATCGCGTCCGTGGCCGGCCACCTTCACGTGCGAGAACACCGTGACCGAAAGACCGAGCTTCTCGCGGTCCAGGAGCGCGACGCGCTTGCGGATGACGCCGAGCTCCTCCAGGCGGCTCACCCGCCGCCAGCAGGTGGAGGTGGTGAGATTCAGGCGTTCGGCGATCTCGGCGGCCGAGAGGTTGCCGTGCTCCTGCAAGAGCTCAAGGATGCGCAGGTCACTGCGGTCTAACTCAGATTGCACTGAATAACTCACTATTGGTCGGATAATGAGGCAAATAATTCACTAATAAGCCCGCTGTCGCAAGTTTTGTGACACTCCGTGCACCATCCCGGGGGTACTCTGGTGGGATCCGTTCGTGCGGACCTGAAGGCCCGAGGCAGACGTCCCGATGGAAATCTTCGACCTGCGCGAGTTCGATGCCCACGAGCTCGTCGTCTTCGGCCACGACGCC
>DATHLO010000022.1:0-5515 GCA_035488075.1 Steroidobacteraceae bacterium
CGCATGAGCACCCCGTCGGTGACCATGGTGACGGTGGCGTTGCGCTTGGCTTCGGCGATCAGCGCTTCCTCGCCGAAGGTATCCCCGACGTTGAGCTCGGCGAGCTTGATACCCTCGCGGCTCAAGGGGGTCTCGCGGGTCACCGCGCACTTGCCCTGCACGATGATGTAGAAGTAATCCCCTTCATCGCCCTGCTTGATGACGACCTCGCCGGCGCGGCACGGGGTGCGCTGCAGGCGCTGGAAGATCGCCTGGATGTTGGCGGGCGGAATGCGGTGGAAGGCGTTCGTCTGCAGGAGCGTCGTCATCCAGTCATCCGAGCCTGCGCTCTGCAGCTGCGCCTGCAGTTCCTCGACCTCGTAGCTGCCGGTCTGGTCCCAGGTGATCATGACATCGAGCAGATCGCTGTCGATCGAGAGGAAACTGATGTCATCGATCGCGCGCACCGTCGCGCGCCGTGGCAGGCTCGGGTAGAGGGGATTGCGCGCCTCGGGGGTGCCGGCGTTGATGGTGCCGATCAGGCGGGATTTCTCCAGCGCCTCCACGCGCCCGCTCACGAGCCACACCGTGCGCTTGTCCGTGTCGCCTTCGCTAAAGAGGGCGCGCCCGCGCGTCAGGCTCTTGACGCTCACTTTTTTGGCGAGCGCGGTCAGGTTTTCGCGCTTCATTCCGTCGAGCGGCGCGAACTTCCTGAGTACTTCGACCGTGGCTGCCTGCTCTTCGGCCATGTCTTCCCAAACGCTTGCGGGTTTCGAGTCTAAGCGGACGAAAACTAAAACAATATCCGGATCACACGCCTCGCGGCGCGACCCCTGTTGGATGGTAGCACAGGCCTTTCGGCGCGCCGGACGCCGGTCACGCTTTTCCGTCGCCGGACTGCTGCGCCCACCCCGCGTCCGGTGTGAACCGTGCACCGTAGCGCGCCGCCAGTTCCTGCAGCCGCGCCACCACCTGCGGGACCCCCCGCGCGCGCGCATAAGTGAGAGGTCCGCCACGGAATGGCGCAAAACCGGTGCCAAAAATGACCGCGGCATCGACGAGGTCGGCGTCCTCGACCACGCGCTCGCGCAGGCAGGCGACGCATTCGTTCACCAGGACGAGGATCAGCCGGTCGATGAGATCCGCAGGCGCCGCCGGCACGGCAGCTTCGGGCTTGACCGCCTTGCCGTCGCGCCACGCGTAAAAGCCCGCGCCGCTTTTGCGACCGAGCTTCTTCGCCGCCAGAAGTTCACTCAGGCGTGGGATCTGCGTCACGGGACGGTTGAGCTGCTCGGCGATGATCTCCCCCACGTGCGCAGCCACGTCGAGCCCGACGACGTCGATGAGCTCAATGGGCCCCACCGGCATGCCGAACTCGACCGCGGCCCGATCGATGCTCGCCAGCGGCACGCCTTCACCGGCGGCCAGCATCGCCTCGTACATGTAGGGGGTGAGCACGCGGTTCACCAGAAATCCGGGGGAGCTCTTGCACGGAATGGGTAGCTTATCGATGCGGCGCGCAAAACCGCTGGCGGTCTGCAGCGCCTCCGGAGCCGTGCGCGCGGCGTGCACGATCTCGATGAGCGGCATCTGTGCCACGGGGTTGAAGAAGTGCAGACCCACGAGACGCGCGGGCTGGGCGAGCCTCGCCGCCAGGGGTTCGAGCATGATGCTCGAGGTGTTGGTGGCGAGCAGCGCGCCGGCCTTCATGCGCGGCTCAAGCTGCGCATAGAGCTCCTGCTTCGCCGTGAGGTTCTCAAAGATCGCCTCGATGATGACGTCCGCCTCCGGCACGCCCGCGCCTGCGACATCCGCACGCAACCGCGCGCGCGCGGCGGCGTTCTGCTGCGGGTCCTTCAGACGCTTGTCGAAGAGCTCCTGCGCACGTTTAAGCGCAGGCTCCACGTACTCCGGCGCGCGGTCCTGCAGCGTGACGCTGAAGCCGCGCAGCGCGGACCAGGCGGCGATGTCCCCGCCCATGACGCCCGCGCCGACCACGTGCACGTTGCGCAGAGCCTTGCCCGCCTTGCCGCCGGCGCTCTTCAGGCGATCCTGCAACAGGAACACCCGCACCAGGTTCCGTGAGGTCGCGGTCGTGAAGAGGTGCGCCATGGAGCGCGCCTCGCCCTCGTAGGCTGCAGCCCCGTGCGCGCCATAACGCGCCCACAGGTCGATGATCGCGTAGGGCGCCGGATAGTGCGCCCGCGGTGCCCGCTTGGCGACCTGCGCGGTCAGGGCGGACTTGAGGAAGACCCGTACGGGGGCGCTGCTCAGGAGCCGCTCACCCAAGGGCGCGCGGCGCACGGGGGGGCTTCGCAGCAGCAGCTCGCGGGCCGCGCTGCGCAGGTCGGCTTCGGCGACCAGGCGGTCGATGAGACCGAGCTTGAGTGCTTTCTCCGCGCGCACGGGCTTGCCGGTAAGCATCATCTCCATCGCGGGCCGCACACCGATGAGTCGCACGGTGCGCACCGTGCCGCCAAAGCCTGGGTGCAGCCCAAGCTGTACCTCCGGCAGCCCGAGCGACAGCCGTTCATCCGCCACCGCGACGCGGTAGCGACAGGCGAGCGCGGTCTCCAGTCCGCCCCCGAGGGCAAAGCCGTGGATGGCGGCGACGGTGGGGCAGGGCAGCGCCTCCAGGCGATCAAACACCGCCTGTCCGCGACGGATGAGGGCGTATCCGGCCGCCTCGTCCTCAAGCGCGGTGAATTCGCGGATATCGGCGCCGGCGATGAAACCGCTCTTCTTGCCGGAGATGAGCACGAGGCCCCGCGGTCGCTGCGCCTCTAATTGCCCAAGAAGTGCGTCGAGCTCAACGAGCACCGGGCCGGAGAGCACGTTGGCGGACGTGTTGGGCTTGTCGAGCGTCAGCCACGCGATGCCGTCCGCATCGTGCGCGAGCGTCCAGGCGGCAGCAGCGGGGTCGGTCATGGCGTCTCTTGTCGGGTTCGGGTAGCAGGGATCAGGCCGCCGAGGCGCGCGCGCTCGCGCCGTGCACCTCAAAGTCGCACACCAGCGGGCGGTGATCGGACAAGCGCACATCGGGAACGCGAAAA
The DNA here is from genome assembly GCA_035488075.1 of Steroidobacteraceae bacterium. Classification (GTDB taxonomy): domain Bacteria; phylum Pseudomonadota; class Gammaproteobacteria; order Steroidobacterales; family Steroidobacteraceae; genus 13-2-20CM-66-19. The sequence continues at coordinate 3,033 of DATHLO010000022.1, forward strand.
TCAGTGACCTTGATGCCCTCGCTCACCAGCACGAAGTCGAGCTCGATGCGCGGCACGCGTGCGGGGAAGGAGGGCAGTCCCGCCGTGTTGGCGCTGCGCAGCCCGGCAGCGCGCATGAAGAGGTAGATCTCGTGCGTGCCCCAGAAGGTGTTGAAGTCGCCGGCGACAATCACCGGTTTGGCGGACTGCTGGATGAGGTCGTGCAGCGAGCGCAGCTGGTACTGGCGGTGGCGGAACTTCACCGACAGATGCACCAGAAATACGCACACCTCCGAGAGCTCCAGCTCGATGATCAGCCGCTTGATCCCGGTGTCGAAGTAGTGGAAGCGCTCCCCGTGCACGGTGGGCGCGGACAGGAACGCGTTGCCCTGCTTGCGCACGATGGGCATGAACTGATTGAGGGAGTCGGCGCCGTACTTGGTCTGGTAGGTCGAGTAATGGCCCAGCTCACGGGCGATGTGATCGGCCTGATTGAGCATGCCGGTGCGGATCGAGCCGGTATCGACCTCGACTAAGCCGACGACGTCCGGGTGCTCGGCGCGGATGAACTCGGTGATGCCCTTGAGAACCCGGCGGTTGCTGCGCAGGTACCCCGCCCCCGGCAGCGGCAGGTGGAACGCGGGGCCGGTGCCCGTGGCGTAGCGGATGTTGTAGATGAGGAGTCGCACCAGGGGGCGTATCTGCGCGTGGGCCGTAAAACAAGCATTCTAGCCTGCGGCGCGCCCGCATGTGGCGGTGCGCCATGCACGGGCCGGGCAGCCGTCGCCGTTACGCGTCACCCGGGGGGCGCCAAGTTCCCCCGCACAGCCGCTTGTGCCAGACTTCGCTGCGTGTCACAGGACAACCCGCTCCGGCTGTTTATCACCCACGCGTGGCAGATGAGTGACGACTACCTGCGCGTGTTCGAGTATCTGGAGAGCGCCCGCAACTTTTTCTACCGCAACTACAGCACGCCGGATAAGCCCGTCACCGGTGACAAGGAAGCGCTGCGCGAGGACCTGCGGCGCCAGATTGCCCCGGTCGAGGCGGTCATCGGGCTTTCGAGTCTCTACGAGACGCAAAAGGATCTCATGACCTTTCAGCTGCTGTACGCGCAGGCGAGCAAGAAGGCGGTGATCCTCATGAAGCCCTTTGGCAGCGGCAAGGAGCCGCCCAAGGCGATCCTCGATCTTGCCAACGAAGTCGTTGACTGGGACGAGCGCGCGCTGGTGGATGCCATCCGCGCCCACGCCCGTCACGAGAAGACGGGGCGCTGGGACACGATCGAATTCAAACTCGACTAGCGCTAAGGAGCGCTACGACGCCTCATGGGCGTAGAGCGAGATGACCTGGGGGACACCCTTCTTCGGACGCGCCGCCGTGACGCCGTTGAGCGCCACGCCGTTCATCACAAGATTCGGCAGCGGCTCTGCCTCGCGTGTCCACTCGCGCGCGAACGCCCCGTAAAGCCGCACGACGCCCGCGGCCACTTCGTCCGCTTCACTGTTGGACATTTTGCGCACCGTGGCCCGCACGGCGTCTTCCCCGGGCTGCGGGCGCTCGCGCGTGAGGGCTTCCTGGCAGGCGCGGTATTGCGCGCGCAGCGGATCCGGAAGCTCCTCGGTGTTGACTTGCGCAAGATGGTTACGGAACGCATCGGCGAGGCGATCCTTGATCGATCCTGAGCGCGCGAGCGACAGGGCGGCGCCCTCAAGCTGTTCCCACGTAGTGCTCATCACTACTTCCTCGGTGACGCCGGCGTAGGTTCGTCCGGTTCGAGCCTGCGCTTAACGGCGGCGTCGGTGAATTCTTATTGTCCGGTAAGTGACGGAATTCCAGCGCGCTCAAGCGGCTGCGAGGGAAATATAGCTCAGACTCTAGGAAAAAAATACGCCGTCGTCGTGCGCGCGCGGACATGGGCTTCGGGCGCACTTGGGCGTCTGCTGCGCGGCGCTACCCGCGTTCGAAGGACTACATTACCGGGATATCACATTAATAAGTGTGTGTACTCGGTTAATTTTTCTGACTAATTAGCCCAGCAGTACGCGGTTGTGTCGTTGTTATTCACATCGCGTGCCCACTGCGTACCGGTGTTGTCGACCGCGAAGGATGCGCATTTTGTGTCGGCCGCCTGCGAAGTGCCCGCGACGGGCGCCGCGTCGATCTCGTAACCCGGAGCGGTCTGGGCGGTGAACTTGCACCCAGCTGACATACCCGGCCCGAGGCCACAAACCGTCACGGTGTAGTACCCGCTGCCCACGACCTGCGGCCAAGCCCCCACCGGGTAGCCCAGGTCCGTCGAGGTCTGCGAGTAGTTCGCGCCGTTCACGCTCGTGCTGAAGAAGCGTTCCTCGCGCCCGGCCAGATCAAGGAGAGCGGTCTTCGCCTCGATGCGCCGCGACTGGCGGACCTGGGACATGTAGGAGGGCACCGCGATCGACATGAGGATGGTGGCGATCACCACCACCACCATCAGCTCGATGAGCGTCATGCCGCGGGAGAAC
>DATHLO010000023.1:0-11686 GCA_035488075.1 Steroidobacteraceae bacterium
CGCGCAAGAATGACCGGAGTGGGAGACGGGGCGTCACTTTCGATCCCCCTCGAGCGCACGCCTCGTCTCCCCTCCGATCACCCAAAAAAAAGCGCCGCGAGGCGGGGGAAGTCGCATCGCGGCGCGCAGGAGCGAACACGGGGAAATTGTTCGCAACTGTCTGGGATAGAGCAAGGCGTGTGCCAAGCGAGGAAATGTAGTTAAAACATGGAGTTAACGCGGATCCCGGTGAGCATGACGGGTGACGCGATTTGTCACTTTGGAGCCAAGCGCAGCAGTGTGAGCCTCAGATGGCATTTGGCCGTCGGTGAAAACCGACGGCCTTTTTCTTAAGGCAAATCAGCGCGGAAGGACCGGGACGCAGGCCTGGGACTGTTCCTTGAGCGCATCACACACCGCGCGCGCCTGAGCCTCCCCGCGCGTGGGCGCCTGCAGACGATAGAGCGTCCCGCCGTCACTGCTGGCGACCACGATGCGCGGCGCGAGGTCCCCGAGCTGCGCGCCGAAGCGGCCCTGCAGACGCTGCCATTCCCGATCGGCGCTCGCCTGGGTCCCGAACGCGCCCAATTGGATGCCAAAGCCCTCGCTCGCCTGAGGGCTCGCGAACGCCACCGCCTGCCTCTCCGGCGCGGCAGGAGCCGGCTGTGCGAGATCTGCTGCGGGAATCGCCGTGGCGCTCGGGGCGGCAGCGACCGCGCTCGCGACCGCAGGCGCCGCCCTCACCCCGGTCGCCAGCCGCAGGGCGTTCACGCCGGTGCGCGCCGCGGTCACCGGCGCCGAGGCTGATCCGTCGGTGCGCGGCGCCGAGCCCAGCGAGAATCCCTCGATGCGAATGCGGGCTTGCTCCGCCCACTTGCCACTTGGGTGGTGCGCGAGAAACTGACGGTACGCTTCGACCGTCGCCACTGCGTCGGTGTGGCTCCAATCGCGCTCTTCCTGCAGCTGCGTCATGCGCAGGCGCGCCTGGTTCGCGAGCTCGCTGTCGGCGTGCTGCTCAAGAAAGCGCGCATAGGCTTCGCTCGTATCGGCGGCCTCCGCAGAGCGCCAATCCTGCTGCTCGCGGCTGCAGCCGGCTAAGAGACTCAACAGCAGGGCCACCAGGGTCACCCGTGCTGCCCAGAATGTGATCATGGTCGGCCTTTTGGGGCAGGGGCGTTCGTATTATGACCCCTGAAGCCCCCGGGAGTGAGCGGATGAGCGACTTGCACAAGCGCAGGCTGATCGACTCGATCGGTGACTCCCCGACGTTTGTCGCCGAGGGCGTGCGCCTGAGCGGTGATCTGGAGACCCCCGGGCCCCTGGTCCTCTGTGGCGAGATCCGCGGGGACGGGCGCGTGGGGGGAACCTTGCGCATGGCCGTGACGGCGCAGTGGGAGGGGGAGATCCATGCGCAGGCCGCGGTGATTGCCGGACGGATCACCGGGCGGCTCGTGGTCGAGTACAAGCTCGAGATCGGCGCGACGGCCGTCATCCGGGCCGACATCGTCGCGCGCAGCATCGCCGTCGCCCGCGGCGCGGTGATCGAGGGCGCCATGACGGTCACCAGCGGGGAGGCCGTGCTCGAGTTCGAGGAAAAGCGCGCGAAACCCTAGAGCGGCGCGCCGCCGAGGTGCCTCACGATGCGCCGCTCAAGCCAGGTCGGGCCTGCGAGGCGCGCAAAGAAGCCGCAGTGACCGCCGTAGCGCGAGACGCTCAGCGACAGCGCCGCCGGCCGCGCCAGCCGCGCCAGCCCCCCGGCGGGAATGATCGGATCATCGAGTGAGGTGAAGATGGTCGCCGGAACCTCCAGGTGCGCCAGACGCGCGCCCGTGACCGCGTAACCGTTCAGGTACTCCTCGAGCGTCGCAAAATCGGTGTGCTCGCGCACGAGCTCGGCGGTCATGGTCTTCAGGTCGCGCATGCGGCTGATGGCGCCGAAGTCGTAGGCGTCGGGCCACACGGCCTGCTTCTTGCGCAGCGAGCGCAGCCACTTGCGCACGAAGTACAGCTCATAACCGGGAAAACCGCGCTGCAGCGCCGCCAGCGTCTCAATCGGGTCGAGCACCGGGGAGACGGCGATCACCTGCGCGAGCGGCAACTCGGCTGAGCGCGCCTGGGCTGCGACGCGCAGCATGAAATTGCCGCCGAGGGAAAAGCCGACCAGCTGCGGCGCGCGCCCCGCGAAGTGCTGCCGCTGCAGGGTGCGCACCGCGCCCACCACCTCCGGCAGGCGGCAGGAGTGGAACAGCTCGCGGTTCAGGTGGTGGGTCTCTCCGTGGTCGCGCAGGTTGAGCCGCGCCACCTCGAAGCCCTGCTGATACAGCAGCTGCGCGAGCGAGAGCACGTACAGCGACTCGGCACTGCCCTCCCAGCCGTGCAACAGCACGACCGGGGCACCGCGGCTCCCGGGCGGCCGCGAGAGATAGCACTGCAGGCGCACGCCCGCGCCGCAATCGAGCACCAGCTCCTCGGCGACGGCGAGCATCGGGCCGGCGCGCGCGAGCACGCGCGCCCGGCGCCAGGAGGTACTCGCCAGCATCGACTGCAGATGGCGATTGCGCAGCCAGCGCGCAGGCTGGAACTCATCCTCGCCGGCGGCGGCACTCAGGACGATGGAATTCAACGCGAACGGATCTCGATGCGATTGTTGGCGATGGCCGCGCGGTTCCACTCCCCGGCGGTGAGCGTGGGCGATACCTGCGGGTAAGGGGCGGCCAGATTCGCCGGATCCCCGACCGCGGCGCGCACCGCGAGGGCGCCGTTGGTGGAACTGCGGACGTCGCCGATCAGATTGGCGAGCGCGAGGGGCATGCGCTGCGCGGGCGAGAGCGCCTCATCGTAGGGATTGCCGACCACATCGCAACGCGAGAACAGCATCTCCTCGGGCGCCAGCGAATACCCGTCGGTGCCGTTGCCCATGAGGCAGAAGCGTCCCGCGAACGTGCGGATGTCCACCACCCCGCTCGCCCGTTGTGCCACCAGGTGTGCGAGGAGCTTGCCGATGACGTCCAGGCGCGCACCCCCGAGGGCCTCCGCGCCGTAGGGCACGAGAGCCAGGATCGGCTTTGCTTCCACGACCGGGGCGGAAGCGGCCGTGGCGGTCGCAGCGCCCGGCACGCTCGGCGCGAGCGCCGTGGGCGGCTGCAGGCGCAGCTGCGCCACCTGTTCGGTAAGTCCCTCGAGCAAGCGCACGCTGCGCCACCAAAGAACGCTGCTGATGAGCGCGATCGCAAGCGCGCTGCAGGCGACGATCCACGCCCAGGGCGGCGGGCTTGCGCGCGGCGCGGCGGCCCCGAGGGCGAGCGGGTCGTCCTCGGAGGGCGCGGCCTGCGGCAGTGATTCGAGCAAGAGCGCGCGCACCTCCGCGGTGATCCGATCCGTCTGCGTGTCAACGCCTGCCACCAGGGCGCGCCGCAGCTCGGCGAAGTGCTCGCGCAGCGCGGTGTCGGTCAGGGGCTTGGAGAGCAGGCCGGCGGCGGCCTCCGGCGCGCCGGCGTCCACGCGCACGTTGATCGGCATGAAGCTCGACTGCTCCGGGGTGCGCCGATCCGGAACGAGGTGCAGCTGGTAGAGGACCTTGGAGACATCGGTGGGCTTGATCTGTTTGGGCAGCACGCCGATCGCGCCGAGCGCGCGCGCCTGGCCGAGATACAGCTCCCCTTCCTGGGAGGTGTACATCATGATGGGAATGGTGGCGGTGCGCGGATCGTTCTTGATGTGCTGCACGGCCTGCAGGCCGTCCATGCCCGGCATGAGGTGATCCATGAAGATCACGTCCGGGCGGTTGCTGGTGAGGTAGTTGATCGCCGCCTCGGCGCTCTCGGCGCTGTCGACGTCGATGTCGTACTTCTCCAGGACGCGGGCGAGAAACAGGCGCGCGGACTTCGAATCGTCCACGATCAAGGCCCGTTTTGCACCCATGCTCCGCTCCAAACACCCGCGGTCAGGCAGTGGGGAAAGTGTAGCTCAGAACCGCGGCAGCGCACCGCTGTCGCTGTGCAAAGACGGGGGTGGGTGCCTAGCCGGCCACCCCGGCGCGCGCTTCGGAATGCGACGCGGCGCACACTTCGCGGTAGAGCGCGGCGAGTCGCCGCGCCATCGCCGCCGAGGACCAGGTGTGCGCGTAGGCGCGCCCACGGCTGGCGAGGTCCGCGCGCAGGCCCGGCTGTGTCAACACGCGCACCACCGCGGCGGCGAACGTGGCCTGCTCCTCCGGCACGACCAACGCACCGCTTTGCGGCACGAGGATCGAGCGCGTGCCGAGTTCGGCCGTTGAGACCACCGGCACTCCCTGCGCCATGGCTTCGAGCAGCACCAGGCCCTGGGTCTCGGTACGTGAGGCAAACACGAACACGTCCGCGGCCGCGTAGCAGTCGAGCAGGGCGGTGTCGCGCTCCAGATAGCCGGCGAAGTGCACCTGCGCGCTCAGGCCGAGGGAGGCCACCTGCGCGCGCAGCCCCTCGCGCGCCGGGCCCTCGCCGGCGATGACCAACAACGCCTCGGGAAGCTGCGCGAGCACGCGGCGGAACATGTGCACGAGAAAGCCGATGTTCTTCTCGTGGGCCACGCGGCCGATGTAGGTGACGAGCGGCCGTGCGGGTGCAATGCCCGCCTGGGCGCGAAAAGCGCCGCCGTCGCCGGCACGGAAACGATCCGCCGCCAGCCCCGTGGGCAGCACGTGGATGCCGGTGCGCACCCCGTACCCGCTCAGCACCGCGCGCATCGGTTCAGAGGGGGCGATGAGCGCCTGCACGGCCGCGCACTGGGAGCGCGTGAAGTGCCGTGCCGCCCAGCGCCCGAGGGCGCGCGGCAGCACCGGCACGTAGTGATGCAGGTACTCCTCGAAGAAGGTGTGATAGGTCGCGATACACGGCACCTGCGCACGCCGCGCGCAGCGCACGCCCGCGTAGTGCGCGACGAAGGGTGTGTGGATGTGCACCAGGTCAAACTCGCCGCGCGGGCGCGCATCCAGCGCGCGCGTCAGCGCGCGCCAGCGCATGCGCCGATCCTCCGGATCCTGCGGCACGCCGGCGGCCGCCATGCGCAGCACCCCCGCCTCCTGCGCTTCCGCGCCGTAGTGCGGCGCCACCAGCAGCGTCTCGATCCCCTGCTCGGCCAGATCGGTGCGGAAGGTGCGGATGGAGGTGGAGACGCCATTGACGCGCGGAAAGTAAACGTCGGAGATGAAAAGGACGCGCACGCGCTAAGGATACCCGCGCCCGCGGGGCGTGCTCAGCCGCCCGCCCGCACCCATGGCGGCTAGGCGATCGACAGGCCCAGCTCCGCGAGCGCCGCCCCGATCGCAGCGCCGGCCAGCACGTCCGAGGGGTAGTGCAGGCCGAGCACGACGCGCGAGGCGCCGATCAGCGCCGCGAGCGGCACGAGCACCCACAGCAGCTCCGGGAAGTGTGCGCCGGCCTGCCAGGTGAAGGACACCGCGTGCAGGGTATGCCCGGAGGGGAAGCTGTAGCGATCCAGGGGCGCGGCGGCCCGATCGATGCCGGTGTGCGTGATGAAGGGTCGCTCGCGCACGAACAGCCGCTTGAGGAGCCCATAGATGAGCACCCCGAGGGCACCGGTGAGCGCCATCACCGCAGCCGGCCGCACCGCGCCCGCCCCGTAAAGCAGCGGCAGCGCCAGCAGCAGCGCATACCAGGCCAATCCGTCGCCCAGGCGGCTCGCAATCTGGAAGATGCGCCGCGGCAGCGCGAACGCGGCGCCCCGATTGAGCCTGCGGCACAGGCCGTACTCGGCGGCATCCACGCGCGCCATGAATGCAATGAGTCCGGTCGCTTTCATGACGCATACAGGCTCGCCGGGGCGTGCGTCAGCGCCATGAACAATGTGTGAAAGTTTTTTTGCTACAAGGGTTTAGGCGCCATTTTGTGTGCGTTACTTCACATAATTGTTGCGCCGCAGCTGCGCGACGGCCGCCCCGCTGCCTCAAACCGTTGCACGCCGAGCTGGCTACGTTGCCCTGCTGCGAAACTCAGACTCCCCGAAGCGCGATTGGGCCCAGGGAACCGCCCACCGCGTGCTCAGCGCGGCGCGAGGCGCTGCAGCGTCGCGGCGGCCAGTCGCTCGGCTGAACCCGGCGCGTGCGCGAGGAACAGCGACGGCTCGGTGATCTCCAGCTCGAGCAGCCGCGGCTCACCCGCCGCGCCGCGGATCAGGTCGATGCGCGCATAGAGGAGCGTGCCAAACGGCAGCGCCGCGAGAATGCGTTCCGCGACCGCCCGTTCATCGGCACCCGGCGCACGAGGGGTGATCTCCTCGGCGGCAAAGAGCGCCGCCGTCGCCGGCGCACCGGAGGGCAGGAGCGGACCTTTGCGGATGGCGTGACTGAAGAGCCCGTCCAGGTAGATCAGAGCGCTCTCGCCATCGCGATCCACGCTCGGCAGGTACGGCTGCAACAGCACGCTGCGGCGGGCGCCGAGCAGTGCGCGCATGTGCGCGAGTATCTGCGGCAGCGCCGCCCGTGGGTGGCGGCGCGTATCGCGCGAGCCGGCTCCGACGGCCGGCTTCACCACCATCTCGGCCTCCTGCTGCTGCGCGAGGAACTGCTCCAGCACCTGCGCGGGGTCCTGGTGCGGCTCACAGAAGCGGCTCGCGACCGTCGGCAGCCCCAGCTGGGCGAGCTGCGCGAGGTAGTGCTTGTCGGAATTCCAACGTACCACGGCGGGCGGATGCAGCAGCGTGGTGCGCGCGGCGGTGTGCTCCACCCAGGCGAGAAATTCGCTCAGCCGCTCGGTGTAATCCCAGGCCGAGCGCAGCAGCGCCGCATCAAAGCCGCCCCACTCGACCCGCGCATCGTCCCAGTCCGCGATCGCGGTGCTGACGCCGGCGGCGGCAAACGCCGCCAGCAGCGGCGGCATGTCCTCGTCCAGGGCGCGCGCGGCGCGCGCGCTGACGAGCGCGACCCTCGTCAATCGCGGATTCCCGTGCCGCGGTTCATGAGGATGAGTGCCGCGGTGAACAGCGCCACGACCGCTCCCACCATGAGCGCGAAGGCTGCGCGCACATCCACGTCCGATACGCCCAGGAAGCCGTAGCGAAACGCATTGACCATGTAGAGGATCGGGTTCGCGTAGGAGAGCGTGCGCGCCCAGTCCGGCAGCAGGCTCACCGAGTAGAACACCCCGCCGAAGTAGGTGAGCGGCGTCAGCACGAAGGCAGGGATCCAGTTCACCTGGTCAAAATTCTTGGCGAACAGCGCGTTCAGGAAACCCCCGAGTCCGAAGGTGAGGGACGTCAGCAGCAGCGCGGCCAGCACGATGAGCAAGTGATGCACATGCAGATGCGTGAACACCAGCGACACGATGGTCACGGCCGCGCCCACCAGGACGCCGCGCAGGATGCCCCCGGCCGCATAGCCGCCGACGATCACCCAGTTGGGCAGCGGCGAGACCAGCAGCTCCTCGACGTGCTTGCCGAACTTGGCGCCGAAGAAGGAGGCGACCACGTTGCCGTAGGAGTTGGTGATCACCGACATCATGATGAGGCCCGGCGCGATGTACTGCTTGTAGTCAAAACCGTCCATCGCCCCGACGCGCCGGCCGATGAGGCTGCCGAAGATGGCGAAATACAATACCGAGGTCACCACCGAGGGCACGATGGTCTGTCCCCAGATGCGCAGGATGCGGCCGTACTCGCGGATGACGATGGTCTTGAAGCCGATCCAACGCACCACGTTGAGATTGACCGCGGGCACCGCGGCGGCGAGGCTGTTCATCGCGCCACTCCGGCCGGCGTGCGCACCGGCAGCGCGGCGGCCGCCGCCCGTGTCGCACCCGCCTCGCTTGTGCCGCCACGCCCCTCGACCAGGCGCATGAAGATCTCTTCCAGGCGATTCACCTTGTTGCGCATGCTCAGCACCTCGATGCCCAGTGCCGAGAGGCGCGCGAAGATGTCGTTGAGGTTGTCATCCTTGGAGATCTCGACCTCCAAGGTGTGATCGTCGATGAGTCGCAGCGCGTAACCCTCGAGCGCCGGCGCCTGTGCGAGGGCATCGCGCAGGTTGAGCACGAAGGTCTCAAAGTGCAGGCGGCGCAGGAGGCTACTCATGCGTTCGCGCGCGATGATGCGGCCGCCGTTGATGATGGCGATGTTGCGGCACAGCGTCTCGGCTTCTTCCAGATAGTGCGTCGTGAGGATGATGGTCGTGCCGCGCGCGTTGATCTCGCGCAGGAAGTCCCACATGGAGCGGCGGATCTCGATGTCGACGCCCGCGGTGGGCTCATCCAGAATCAGCAGCCGCGGCTCGTGCATGAGCGCGCGCGCGATCATGAGGCGGCGCTTCATGCCGCCGGAGAGTCCGCGCGAGATGCCGTCACGCTTGTCCCACAGCTGCAGCTGCTTCAGATACTTCTCGGCGCGCGCACGTGCCACCGGACGCGGGATGCCGTAGAAGCCGGCCTGGTTGACGACGATCGTAAAGGGCGTCTCAAACATGTTGAAGTTGATTTCCTGCGGCACCACGCCAATGCAGGCCTTGGCAGCCTCGAGCTCGCGGTCGATGTCGTGACCGAACACGCGCGCCTCACCGGCGCTTTTGTTGACGAGCGAGGTGATGATGCCGATCAGGGTGGTCTTGCCGGCGCCGTTGGGACCCAGGAGCGCGAAGAAATCACCCTGCTCCACGTCGAGGTCGACGCCCTGCAGCGCCTGTACACCGTTGCGGTAGGTCTTGGTGAGTCCGCGGACCGAGAGAGCGTTCATAGCGAAAGGATCAGGGGTGACGTGCGCGAGCGCAAGCCCGCAGTCCACAGTGTTGGGGAGCGCTACCGCACAGACCATGCCTCCGGCGGGGGATTGACGCAGCGGCGCGCGGCGCACGCGCGCCGTGCGCATCAGCTGGCGGTCTTCAGCAGCTCCGGCTGATGGTCGACGGCCTGCTCGGCGGGCTCATAGAACGACCAGCCGTCGCGGCCGCGTGCCTTGATGCTGTAGAGCGCAAGGTCGGCCAGCCGCACCGCGTGTTCGTGCGAGTAGTCACCGCCCGGATCGACCGTGGTGACGCCCACGCTCACCGTGACGTAGGGACGAGTCGTGGAGGCCCCGTGGGCGATTTGCAGATCCGCCACCGCCTTGAGGATGGCCGCCGCAACATCCGCGGCGTGCGCCCGATCGGCGCCCGGAAGAATCGCAACGATCTCCTCGCCCCCGTAACGGGCCACCATGTCCAGCGGCCGCCGCGCCACGGAACTGCGGATCGCGCTGGCGACCTGCTGCAGGCACAGGTCACCCGCCTGGTGTCCGTAGCGGTCGTTGTAGGCCTTGAAGTGATCGATATCGATCAGCAGCACGGATACCGGCAGGCGCGCGATCTGAGCGTGTCGCCACAGGCCACGCGCCTGCTCTTCCAGGGCGGTACGGTTCAGCAGTCCGGTCAGCCCGTCGTGCAGCGCGACCTCCGAGAGACGGCGCCGCTCGAGGAAGGCGACGCGGTTGGCGTACTCGAGCGCGTAGCAGCCGGAACCGCCGATGAGATTGGCGCAGAAGAGCACGAAGAGCGAATACACGGCCACGTTGCGCGCCAGCGCGCCCGCCAGTGCAGCGCCCGCATAGACGCCGATCAGTATCAGGTTCGTGCGCACCGCCGCCCCGAAGGTCAGGCCGAGCATGAAGTAGAAGTAGAACGCTGCGAGCAGCAGCCGCGCGGCGACGAGGGGCAGCTGTGCCGGAGTCGCCTCGATCGCCATCAGCACGGTGCCGCAGGCGAACAGCGGTGACGCCACCTGCACCGCCGGCTGATACCAGCGCACGTACCAGCGCGGGCTCGTCAGCACCAACATGATGAGCACGAGCGGCAGCTGCAACCCGAAGCGCCACACATCCGGCTGCACGAAGCGCGGCCCGACGAGCAGCATATGATCGATGATGGCGAAGCCGAGTACCGTCGAGAGCGCGACGATGAGGCTCACGCGTATCCACGGCCGCGCACTCGCGCGGTAGTTCAGGGTGAACTGATTTTCCAGTTCCGCGTCACGGAACCTGAGACGCATGCCGTCAAAGCGGCGTTGGCCGGAGGGCGCTGTGTCTGACTGCCCTGTATGCAATCGCCCCCCGCTTCCCGTTAACGTCGCGCGTCGGCCTCGCGCTCGTTCGAGCGGGCAGTAGCCTTCACCCGGGTACGCCATACATCGTAGGGATCCCAGCCGCACTGCGGCCGAGCCAGCGGATCATGGTCCCCGTTCAGTTCCCCGAATTCCTCGTTCGCCGCCAAAGAGTCCTGAGGATCAGCGGGAAGTCCTTCCGCGCCTTTGCTCTTCATCGTCCTGCGCTCCTGCTTGTAATCGACGGTCCCTAGCGTTTCTTGTGTTCTTGTCTTCCGTTGCCTGGTCGCCCTTCCTTAGCGCGACCTGGGTGCAAAGTTTATGTCGTCCCGAAGTCAAAAGCGACTGCGAAAGTTGATGATTATGTTACGTTAACCGCACCTGAACGAGCGGCGGCCTGCCCCTTTTCGGTGCTGTTGTTTTCAGTCCGCAAAATAACGCGACAGGTACTGCTCAAACGTTCCCGTATCGCTCGCCTCGATGCGGCGCTGCGCGGCCAGTGACTCCTGCGCCTCAGAGGCAAACTCGCGCAGGCGCTCCCCGTTGGGGGGGTACAGCTCCAGGAAATAAGCCTTATGCGCCGCGGACATGCGCAGCGCCAGGTCAAAAAACGACTCTCCGGCGTTCAGCTCCGTCATGAGCCGGGCGGAGGGCGTGAGGGCGACGTCCTCGATCTTGGCGGCCTGCGTGGCCAGGGCCTGCCCATAGGGGCGGGCCGGGTCCCCGTGGTCGAGCAGCTCACAGATGCCCGCCATCGAGTCCAGCAGCTCGCGCGCCCACTCGCGCAGCGGCACGTTGCGACCGTCGCGCCAAAGCGTCAGGGCAGGATCGCGGCCGCATCGTGCCACGGCGATGTGGTTCTCATCGAGCGCCCCCTGCTCGGAGGCGGCAATCGGGGCGCTCTCCTTCATCAGGCACAAGGCGACAAACGCCTCCAGAAAACGCAGCTTGTTCTGATTGACACCGACGGGGTCAAAGGCGCTGACATCGAGCGCACGCACCTCCACGTACTCCACCCCGCCACGCCGCAGCGCTTTGGTCGGCCGCTCGCCCGAGCGCGCCACGCGTTTGGGGCGGATGAAGCTGTAGTACTCGTTCTCGATCTGCAGAATGTTGGCATTGAGCTGGCGGTATTCGCCGTTCACCTTGACCCCGAGCGCCTCATAGGGCGGATGCGGCGTGCTGATGGCGCGTGTCAGGTCACGCACGTACTCATCCAGACTGTTCACCGACACCGCCAGTCCCGCCTGGTTGCGGTTGCGGTAACCGACATCGCTCATCCGCAGGCTCGTGGCGTACGGTTCGAATGCCGTGCCCGCGCCGAAGTCCTTGAGCTCAAGATCGCGGCCGCGCAGGAAGCTCTTGCACACGACCGGGGAGACGCCAAACAGATACAGCACGACCCAGCCGAAGCGCCGGTAGTTGCGCAGCAGGTCGAAGTAACAGGCGGAGATGAAGTCGGCATCGTGCGTGCGCGAGGCGCGCGCCGCGGCATAAGCCTCCCAGAAGGGCAACGGGAAGGAGTAGTTGAAGTGCACCCCGGAGATGGCCTGCATCATGCGTCCATAGCGCAGTCCGAGTCCGTTGCGATAAATGGTCTTCATGCGCCCGACGTGCGAGCTGCCGTACTGCGCGAGCGGGATGTCGGCGTC
>DATHLO010000024.1:0-3372 GCA_035488075.1 Steroidobacteraceae bacterium
AGCTTGCCGAGCGGGTGAGCTTTGGCCTGGTGCGCGCCACGCACAACCAGAATCTGTTGCTCGCAGACGTGCGCCAGCGTGACCTGTACGGGGTGTGGCTCGAGCTCGAGCGGCTGGCACTCGCGACGCCCAACATTGGCACGCTCACCGACATGATCGCCTGCCCGGGCCTGGATTTCTGCTCGCTCGCCAACGCCGGCACGCTCGACGTCGCCAGGCAGATCCAGGAACGCTTCGATGACCTCGATTACCTGTACGACTTAGGCGAGATCGAACTGAAGATGTCCGGCTGCATGAACGCCTGCGGCCATCACCATGTGGGCCACATTGGCATCCTCGGCGTGGATAAGCACGGCCAGGAGTGGTACCAGATCAGCCTCGGCGGCTCGGCGAACGGCTTCACGGCGCTCGGCGAGGTCATCGGTCCCTCGGTGCCCAAGGAGGAGGTCGCGGCGACTCTCGAGCGCATCCTCGAAGCCTACCGCGCCGTGCGTCTGGAGGATGAGCGCTTCATCGACACCGTGCGGCGCCTCGGGCTCAAACCTTTCAAGGAGCGTGCCTATGCGCCACATCCTGCGGCAGCGTGAGTGGCAGGCCGATTCCTGGCGTTATCTTGGCGAGAACATCGTCGAGGGCGACGCCGTGGTCGTGCCGCTCGCCGAGCTGCGCGCGGCGCGCGAGCAATGGTGGGCCTGGTCCGGGCGCCTCGGCGTGCGTCTGGCGCCGGTGGATCGGGTGGAGGAGTTGAGCGAGCTACTGCCGCGCCTGGATTTGGTGGCCGTCGAATTCCCCACTCCCGGGGAGGGTCGCGGCTATTCCCACGCACGGCTGCTGCGCGAGCGCTTCGGCTTCCGCGGTGAACTGCGTGCCGTGGGCGATGGCGTGCGCCAGGATCAGGTGTTCCTGCTCGCCCGCTGCGGGTTCGATGCGATTGAGTTGGCCGCCGGCGAAGATCCGCAGGCCGCGCGGCGCGCCCTGAATCGCTACGACGTCGCCTACCAGCCAGGGGCTGCGCAGGTGAGCGTGCGTCGGCAGCGCTTCTTCGCGCTCTAGCGTTGCGGCAGCTCGACCTCGGCGAACATCTGCCGCACTTCTTCGGCAGACGCGGCGCGGTGCGCCCGATCGACGAGCCGCCGCTCCAGGTGCGGCGCCAACAGCTGCGCGAACTCGTACATGTACTTGCGCAACAGTGTGCCGCGCCGGAAGCCGATCCAGGTCGTGTGTGCCGGAAAGAGATGCGCGGCATCGATAGCCTTGAGATCCGGGTCGTCTTCATTGATCGCCATGTGCGCCACGATGCCAACGCCGAGTCCCAGGCGCACGTAGGTCTCGATGACATCAGCGTCCCGCGCGGTGATGGCGACGTTCGGCACGAGGCCAGCCCTGGCAAACGCCTCGTGCAAGGATGAGGGACCGGTGAAACTGAAGGTGTAGCTGATGAGCGGGTAGGCTGCGAGCGCCTTGAAGGACAGCCGGCCGCCATCGGCCAGCGGGTGACTGCGCGGCACGATCACCACGCGGTGCCAGCGGTAGCACGGCAGCAGGGTGAGATCTGCGAACAGCTGCTCGGAGCCGGTGGCGATCGCGCAGTCGATACGATCGCTCGCCACCATCTCCGCAATCTGTTCCGAGGTTCCCTGGTGCAGGTTCAGACGCACCTGGGGATAGCGGCCGCGGAATTCGCGAATCACGTCCGGCAGCACGTAGCGCGCCTGGGTGTGCGTGGTGCCGATGGACAGGCTGCCGCGCCCCTCATCGCGCAGCTCCGTGGACAGGTCGCGGATGCTCTGCGCCTCCTGCAGGATGCGCAGCGCCCGCTCAATGACCTGCTGCCCTGCCGGCGTAATGCGGGTGAGATTGCGCCCCTCGCGCACGAAGATCTGGAAGCCGAGCTCGTCCTCGAGCAGCTTGATCTGCTTGCTGACCCCGGGCTGCGAGGTGTGCAGCTTGTGCGCGGCGGCGGTGATGTTCAGACCGCTCTGGGCCACGGCGGCAAGATAGCGCAGTTGATGCAGCTTCATGGTGCCCAAGCCTAACCCAAGCGCTACCGCTCTGTGAGCCGGGCGTAACCGCTCTATAACCGTCGCGCAGCAGTTCAGAAGCAATCGTTCGTTCTTTAGCTGCCGCTGCCATGACTATAGTTGTCCCCATTATGGGAGAGCTGACGGCGTTCGGTTGGGCACACAAGGCGGCGAACGTGCGCGCCCGCCTCGCCGCGGCGCTCGCCCGACACGGGCGGCTGGTTTACTCCAACAGTCTGGGCGCCGAGGCCATGGTGCTGACGGACATCATCTGGACGCACCTGCCGCAGATCGACATGTTCAGCATCGATACGGGCCGGCTGCACGAGGAGACCTATGGGCTGCTGCAGAAACTACAGCAGCGCTACAGCCGCAAGATCCGCGTCGTCTATCCGGACGCTCGGGCGCTCGAGCAACTGGTGGTCCAACGGGGCATCAACGGGTTCTACGAGAATCTTGCAGCGCGCCTGGAATGCTGCCGCATCCGCAAGGTGGAGCCCTTCCGCCGCGCCATCCGTGATTATCCGGCCTGGATCACCGGCGTGCGGCGCGAGCAGTCGCCGGAGCGTGCGCTGGGCCAACCCGAAGAGTGGGATGCCGAGTACGGCCTGTACAAGCTCAGCCCGCTCATCGACTGGAGCGAGGAGGAGGTATGGCAATACATCCGCGCCCATCGCTTGCCGTACAATGCGCTGCACGATCATCAGTATCCGAGCATCGGCTGCGCGCCCTGCACGCGCGCCATCCAGCCGGGCGAAAGCCGCCGCGCGGGTCGCTGGTGGTGGGAGCAACCTGAGTCGCGCGAATGCGGACTACATCCAAAACACCTGCCCGCGGCGGCGAGCGCCGCCGTGAACTAGGGCCGCACATGGACTACCTGCCGGTATTCCTGCGTGTGGAGGGCAAGAGCGTCGTCGTTGTCGGCGGGGGTGAAGTCGCGCTGCGCAAGGCGCAGTGGTTGCTCAAGGCCGGCGCGCGCGTGCGAGTGGTGGCACCGCAGCTGCATGCCGAGCTTGCCCGCTACGCGATCGATGCCGAACTGACCCACGAGGCGGCCGCGTTCTGCGCCGCGCATCTTGCGGAGGCGGTGGCCGTCGTGGCTGCCACGGACGATCCGGCCGTCAACGCGGCAGTCTCGGCCGCGGCTTGCGCGCGCGGGATCCCGGTCAATGTTGTCGATGATGCGCAGCTGTCGACCTTCATTTTTCCTGCCATCATCGATCGCTCTCCGCTCATCGTGGCCGTCAGTTCCGCCGGCCACGCCCCGGTGCTGGCACGCGCCGTACGCGCGCAGATCGAGGCGCTGCTGCCCGCGCGCCTGGGCGCCGTGGCGCGCTTCATGGGGCGCCAT
>DATHLO010000025.1:0-2428 GCA_035488075.1 Steroidobacteraceae bacterium
CACAGATGCAGAAGCGCAAGAGCGGCGTCGTGCGCGGTATGACCCAGGGGATCCTCGCGCTCTTTAAGGCCGCGGGCGTCATCGGGTTGCAGGGCCACGGCAAGCTCCTCGCCGGTCACAAGGTGCAGTTCACCGCTCACGACGGCACTCGGCGCCTGCTCAGCGCCAAGCAGGTGGTGCTCGCCTCCGGGTCCGCGCCGATCGAGCTGCGCACCGCGCCCTTCAAGCCGCCCGAGATCGTGGACTCCTGGGGGGCGCTTGATCTGGATGCCGTACCGAAGCGTCTGGCGGTGATCGGCGCCGGCGTGATCGGGCTGGAACTCGGCAGTGTGTGGCGGCGGCTGGGCGCGCAGGTCGTCATGCTCGAGGCATTGCCCGAGTTTCTCCCCATCTGCGACCAGCAGCTCGCCAAGGAGGCGCTGCGTCAATTCAAAAAGCAGGGCCTGGATATCCGCCTGGGCGCCAAGGTGACGGGCGCCGCGCTCAAGGGCGGCGCGGTCGAGGTGAGCTACACCGACGCGAAGGGCGAGCAGCAGCTCAGCGTCGATCGGGTCGTGGTGGCGATCGGACGGCGGCCCTTTACCCAGGATCTGTTCGCCCCCGACACGGGCGTGGAGCTGGATGAGCGCGGTTTCATCAAGGTCGATGCGTCGTGCCGCACCGGTGTGGAGGGCGTGTGGGCGATCGGGGACTGCGTGCGCGGGCCGATGCTGGCGCACAAAGGCAAGGAAGAGGGCGTGATGGTCGCGGACCTGATCGCCGGGCACTTCGGAGAGGTTAACTACAAAGTGATCCCGTCGGTGATCTACACCGCCCCGGAAATCGCCTGGGTCGGGCTCACCGAGGAGCAGGTCAAGGCGAGCGGGCGCGACTACAAGGTGGGTGTATTCCCGTTTCTCGCCAGTGGCCGTGCGCGCGCCATGGAGCAGGGGAGCGGGTTTGCCAAGATCGTGGCGGCGCGCGACGACGATGAGATCCTCGGCGTGCACATCGTCGGCCCGCTCGCGGGCGAGCTGATCGCCGAAGCGGTGCTCGCGATGGAGTACTCGGCGAGTAGCGAGGACCTGCAGCGCACGATCCACGCGCACCCGACGCTGTCGGAGGCACTGCACGAGGCGGCGCTCGCCGCCGATAAGCGCGCGATCGATTCGATCAACCGCTAAACGCGCCCGTTGCGCGCCCTAGCGCTGGCGCCGCGCCGCGATGACGTTGGCCACCCCGCTCAGGTGGCGCAGCACGCGGGCGAGCTGCTCGAGGTCGCGCACCGCCACGGTGAGCGCAAAATGCGCCAGCCCCGTTTCATGGTCGGTGCGGGTGGTGGCGGCATCGATGCTCAGGCGCTCGACCGCCAGCACGTCGCTTAAGTCGCGCAGCAACCCGCGCCGGTCGTAGGCGCTGACCGCGAGCACCACGTTCATCGCCTCCGCGTGCGCGCTCGCCCATTCCACCTTCAGCACCCGGTCGGGCTTAAGCGCGCTCATGCGGGCGAAACTTGCGCAGTCGCTGCGGTGCACGGTGACACCGCGCCCCAGGGTCACGTAGCCGGTGATCGGCTGGGGGCGCAGCGGCGCGCAGCAACGTGCGAGCGTGATCGGCAGGTCGCCCACCCCCTCGATCTCCACCGGCGAGCTGCGGCGGCGCCCGCCGGCGGGGCGCGCCGGCCGCACCAGTGGTGGCGGCGCGGAGGGTTCGAAGAGCCGGCTCGCCGCCTGCAGCAGCTGGGTGACGGTGATCTCGCCCTCGCCTAAGAGCTCGTACAGCTGTTCCGGATCGCGCACCTTCAGCTCCCGCGCGAGCGCGTTCAGCTGCTCCGCGCGCGCGCCGATGCGTGCCAGCTCCCGCTCGGCGATGGCGCGCCCCGCGCTGCGATTGTCGCCGACGTCCTGCTTGCGGAACCAGGCGCGCACCTTGCTGCGATTGCGGGCCGAGACGAGGTAACCCTGCTCGGGCGCGAGCCAGTCGCGGCTGGGCGCCTCGTGCTTGCCGGTGATGATCTCGATGATCTCGCCGTTCACCAGCTGATGCGTCAGCGGCACGATGCGGCCGTTGGCCTTGGCGCCGCGGCAGCGGTGGCCGAGGGCGGTGTGCACCTGGTAGGCGAAATCAAGCGGCGTGGCCGCGTGCGGCAGGTCGATCACCTCGCCTTTCGGGGTGAGCACGTACACGCGATCCTCGAACAGCTCGGTGCGCATGCCCTCGATGAGGTCCCGGTCGGCGTCCGCGCGGCTGCCATCGGGCGGCTCCAACAGCCGCCGCACCCACTCGATCTTGCGCTGGTAATGCGCATCACGCGGCCCGCCCTCCTTGTAGCTCCAGTGCGCGGCGACACCGAGTTCGGCGTGCTCGTGCATCTCGCGCGTGCGGATCTGCACCTCGACGCTGCGCGTCTGCGGGCCGATGACCGCGGTGTGGATGGAGCGGTAGCCGT